>CAJJZO010000033.1 GCA_905197585.1 uncultured Collinsella sp. | reverse complement strand
ATCAATATTAAAAAAAAAATTAAATCTTTCTAATAAATTATAAAAAAATTATTTATTTTTTCCCCCCCAAAAACACCCCCCCCCCCCCCCCCCTCTCTTTTTTTTTTTCCCCCCCCCCCCCCCCCCCCACCCCCCACCCCCCCCCCCCCCGCCCCCTCCCCCCCCCCCCCCCCCCCCCCCCCCCCCCCCGCGCCCCGCCCCCCCCCCCCCCCCCCCCCCCCCCCCCGGCCCCCGCCGCCCCCCCCCCCCCCCCCCCCCCTGCCGGGTTTCCATAGTACTGGCGAAACAGTTTTATAGTTCTGACGAAGCAGTCCATGAAATCCGTCTTGCCTTATGCCAAGAACTCCTTGGTGGTCGCCACGATGTTGGCGGCGTCCAGGCCGTACTTGTGCAGGAGCTCGGCACCCGGGCCGGACTCGCCGAAGGTGTCGTTGACACCGATCTTCTTGAGCGGCGTCGGGCACTGCTCGCACAGGACGTCGGCGACGGCGCTGCCCAGGCCACCGATCACAGAGTGCTCCTCGACGGTCACGACGTGACCGGTCTTGGTGGCGCTCTTGACGATCAGGTCTGCATCGATGGGCTTGATGGTGTGCATGTTGATGACCTCGGCGTCAATACCCTCGGCAGCGAGCTGCTCGGCGGCCTCGAGGGCCTCGCCGACCATCAGACCGCAGGCAATGATGGTAACGTCGGCGCCCTCGCGCATAACGATGCCCTTACCCAACTCGAACTTATAGTTCTCGGGGTCGTTGATAACCGGCGAGGCCAGACGGGCAAAGCGCATGTACACAGGGCCGTCGCACTCGTAGGCGGCGCGCGTCACGGCGCGGGCCTCGACGTCGTCGGCGGGAACGATCACGGTCATGCCAGGGATAACGCGCATGAGGGCGATATCCTCGCAGCACTGGTGCGTGGCGCCGTCCTCGCCCACCGAGATACCGGCGTGCGTGGCACCGATCTTAACGTTGAGATGCGGATAGCCGATGGAGTTGCGGACCTGCTCAAAGGCGCGGCCAGCGGCGAACATGGCAAAGGTGCTCGCAAAGGCAACGCGGCCGGTGGTCGCGATACCGGCGGCAACACCCATCAGGTTGCTCTCGGCGATGCCCACATCGAAGAAGCGGTCGGGGCAGGCGGCCTTAAACTTGCCGGTCTGCGTGGCGGCGGCCAGGTCGGCGTCGAGGACCACAAAGTCATCGTGCTCGTTGGCGAGCTCGACGAGGGCCTCGCCGTAGCTTACGCGCGTGGCGATTTTCTTGACGTCTGCCATCCTAGAGCTCCTCTCCGGCGGCCGTGAGCTCTGCCATGGCCTGCTCAAACTGTTCATCGTTGGGGGCCTTGCCGTGCCAACCAACCTGGTTCTCCATAAAGGAAACGCCCTTGCCCTTCGTGGTCTCGGCGATGATGGCGGTCGGCTGGCCCTTGGTGACGCGAGCCTCGGCAAAGGCGGCGCGAATCTGATCGAAGTCGTTGCCGTCGGCAAGCTCCACCACGTGGAACTTAAAGGCGCGGAACTTGTCGGCAAGCGGCATGGGGTCGTTGACTTCCTCGACGGGGCCGTCGATCTGCAAGCCGTTGTGGTCGACGATCACGCAGAGGTTATCGAGCTGCTGGTTGCCGGCGAACATGGCAGCCTCCCAGACCTGGCCCTCCTCGCTCTCGCCATCGCCCAGCAGGGCGTACGTGCGATAAGTATCGCCCCAGTGCTTGGCGGCAACCGCCATACCCACGGCGGCGGAGATGCCCTGGCCAAGTGAGCCGGTGGACATGTCGACGCCCGGTGTGTCGTTCATGTTGGGATGACCCTGCAGGTTGCTGCCGATGTGACGCAGCGTCTCGAGGTCCTCCTTGGGGAAGAATCCGCGCTCGGCGAGCACGGCGTACAGGCCCGGAGCGCAATGGCCCTTGGAGAGCACAAAGCGATCGCGGTCGGCCTTGCGGGGATCGGCCGGGTCGACGTTCATTTCCTCAAAGTACAGATAGGTCATGATGTCGGCAGCGCCGAGCGAACCGCCCGGATGGCCGGACTTGGCAGCGTGCACGCCGGTGACGATGCCCTTCCTTACCTCGTTGGCAACCTTTTTGAGCTCTTCGTCGCTCATTGTGCCTTCCTTTCATCCTCATTAGACAAAATGCGCACGGCACCGAAGGTAATCCCAACACAGCCGCAATGCACGTACGTCATTCATTATGCTGGAAACTGATGGCTTTACCAGAGTTTTTATCATTATTTGAACAAGTTAGCAGGCAGAACCGCTGATGAAACGGTTTATCAATGTGAACGTCTTTTGGATGGAACGCGATCGACCCTACGCGCTAATGTCCTTGAATCCCTCGCCGAAGGCTTCCGTAACGTCAGCGACCGTCACAATGGCGTGAGGATCGCGCTCGCGCACGATCGTCTTGAGGGTATTGAGCTCTCGACGGCTCACGATGACCATAATCACTGGCTTCTCGGCACCCGAATACATGCCAGTCGCCTTAAACTTGGTACAACCACGACCCAGGCCATACATGATATCGGCAGCGATATCAGGGAACTTGTCCGAGATGATGAGTACCATACGGCGTTTGTTGCCACCATCGACCACGGCATCGATCACGTAGCCGCTAATGACCATCGAAAGGCCTGCATACAGTGCGTTTTCGATTGAAAAGACCGGAGCCGATAGCGCGCATACGGCAACATCGATCGCCATGACGGTCGAGCCCACCGGCAGCGAGGTGTTACGCGAGATGATTTGGCCAATCGTGTCCGAGCCGCCGGTGTTGGCGCCGGCGCGCAACACCATGCCGTAACCGATGCCCGTAATAATGCCGCCCCACATGGCAGGGAGCATCAGGTCCGCATCCGCCAGAGGTGCTACAAACGGGGCGAACAGATCGGTAAAGAAGCCCAGCAGCACAAAGCCCGTCGCGGTCTGCACCACGTAGAACATGCCGCCCTCGCGCATAACGACCAACAACAGCAAGGCGTTCATCACGATCGTCTGAATACCAACGGGAAGCGATAGGCCGCGCGCCGCGCCGACCGCCTGGATAATGGTGGCAAGGCCCGTAACGCCACCGGCGGCAAGACCGTTGGGAATCAAAAACAAGTCGGTCGCGATGGCGGCCAAGGCACACCCCAACATGATCTGGGGCAGGTCGTGAAAGAAGTTCATCGAAAGAATGCGCTTGATGTCCAGACGATATGCCATGCTGCCTCCCTCAAAAAAGCGCACCCAAACGGATGCGCTTTGAACTTCTTCTTGTATTCGATTCTACCGATTCGCCGGACAAAAACCACCCCTGCGCAGGGTTTATTCTGGATACAAACCCGTCCAACCGTTGGGCTTGGCATCGGCTTGAAGCCACCCGATGTTTTAGACCTCCGAGCCTTCTGCATCGGCGTTGCCGGTAGCCCAGCGATGGTAGCCAATAACAAACGGGTCCAGGTCGCCATCGTCAAGGACGGCCTCGACATTGCTGGTCTCCACGCCCGTGCGTAAGTCCTTGACCATCTGGTACGGGTAGAGCACGTAGCTGCGAATCTGGTTGCCAAAACCAATCGTGGTCTTGGGTCCGCGGATCTCATCGAGCGCCTCGGCGCGCTTCTCGAGCTCAATCTCGTACAGGCGAGCCTTGAGGATCTGCATGCACGCGGCCTTGTTCTGGATCTGGCTGCGCTCGTTTTGGCAGGTGACCACAATGCCGCTGGGAAAATGCGTCACGCGTACGGCGGAGTCGGTGGTGTTGACGCCCTGACCGCCCGGGCCGCTCGCGTGGTACACGTCCACGCGGATGTCGTCGGGACTGATCTCGATGTCGATATCATCGGGTAGCACGGGGATGACCTCGACGCCGGCAAACGTGGTCTGGCGGCGCTTCTTGTCGTCGGTGGGGCTAATGCGAACCAAGCGGTGGACGCCAGCCTCGGCGCGCAGCATGCCAAATGCGTCATTGCCCTCGACGGTAAAGGTCGCGCGGTCAATGCCGATGACCTCGGCCGCAGGACAGTCGTTGATGGTGACCTTCCAGCCGCGACGCTGGCAGTACTTCATGTACATCTTAAAGAGCATGAAGGTCCAGTCCTGGGCCTCCAGGCCACCCTGTCCGGGCTTGATAGTCACAATGGCATCGCCGTGATCGAACTCACCGGTAAACCAGCTCGAAAGCTCAAGCTCATCGATGGCACGGGCCAGGCGCTCAGCCGTGGCTGTAGCCTCCTCGCGAAGGGCGACGGCATCGGGGTCATCCCCCATCTCCTCGGCAAGCTCCAGCGCGGCGCGGGCATCGGAAAGCTCGCCCCGCGCGGTATCCACGGCAGCGATATCTTCCTTGGTACGCGCGATCTCCTCCATGGTGGCACGGGCGGCGTCGGCGTCATCCCAAAAGCCAGGGGCAACACTTTTGGCCTCGAGCTCGGTCACGCGCGTGCGCTTTTCGTCCAAATGGAGATACGACTCGACCTCACCGAGCCGGTCCGCAAACGCGTCCAGCTCGGCGGGCGTTACCTCTAAAGCCTCAGCCATTAACGATTCCTGCCGTGGCAGTACTTAAACTTCTTGCCGCTACCGCAGGGGCACGGGTCGTTGCGGCCCACGTTGACGTACGGATCGTCGCTCTCGGACTTGCGATAGGTGGTCACCTTGCCACCGTTGTTGACGGCAGCCGGTCCGCCTTGGACAGCCGTGCGGGCCTGCACCTGCGCCTGCTTGCGCAGCACCGAGTCGCCGTTGTCACCATCGACCTCGGCAGGACCGGAGAAGCGCGCGCCCTCGAGCGCGGGCTCCTCCTTGTGCTCCACGGCACGCGGGGCAGCCTTGATCTCGATGCGCAGAACCGTGCGCAGGTAATCCTCATACATGGTATCGACGAGTATCTGGAACGCGCCGTAGGCCTCGGTCTTGTACTCGACCAGCGGGTCGCGCTGGCCAAAGCCGCGCAGGCCGATGCCGGTCTTGAGGTAGTCCATCTCCTGCAGGTAGTTCATCCAGCGGGTATCGATGACGCGCAGCATGACCTGGGTGTTGAGCTCGCGCATCAGGTCCTCACCCAAGCGCTCGGCCTTCATGTTGTAGCACTTCTCTACGTAAGCCAGGACATCGGCGGCCAGGGCCTCATAATCCTCGTCGGGGAACTTCGGCGTATCGATGTGGCCGGTGAGCTCCACAACCCACTTGCGCAGGCCCTCCAGGTCACGCTCGCCATCGTGACTGTCCTTGGTGCAGAACTCCTGCACGCAGCGGTACACGGTGTCGTGCATGACCTCGGTGATGTGGTCGGTCAGGTCCTTGCCGTCAAGAATCTTATTGCGCTCGGCGTAGATGACCTGGCGCTGCTTGTTCATGACGTCGTCGTACTCAAGGACGCTCTTACGCATGGAGAAGTTGATGCTCTCGACCTTGTGCTGAGCGCTCTCGACGGCCTTGGAGATGATCTTGTGCTGGATGGGCATGTCGTCGCCCATGTCGGCCGTGACCATCATCTTGGAGACGCGGTCCATCTTGTCGCCGCCGAACAGGCGCATGAGGTCGTCCTCGAGCGACAGGTAGAACTGGGTCTCGCCCGGATCGCCCTGACGGCCGGAACGGCCGCGCAGCTGGTTGTCGATACGACGGGACTCATGGCGCTCGGTGCCGATGACGGTCAGGCCGCCGGCGGCAAGCACGCGCTCGCGCTCGGCCTTGCAAGTCTCCTTGGCCTCGGCGTTAAACTGCTCGAGCTGCTCGGGCGTCACATCCTCCATGGTCAGGCCCTCGTACTCCAGGCGCTCGCGCACCAGCTCGTCGGGGTTGCCGCCCAGCAGGATGTCGGTACCACGACCGGCCATGTTAGTAGCGATGGTCACGGCGCCGTAGCGTCCGGCCTGGGCAACGATATGAGCCTCGCGCTCGTGATGCTTGGCGTTGAGGACCTCGTGTGCGATGCCGCGCTTGGTAAGGGCGGCGGACAGCTTCTCGGAACTCTCGATGGAGACGGTGCCCACCAGGACCGGCTGGCCCTTGGCGTGACGTCGCTCGACATCGTCGGCGACGGCGTTGTACTTGGCCTGAATGGTACGGTACACCAGGTCCTCGTGATCCACGCGCTGCACGGGCTTGTTGGAAGGGATGACTTCGACGGGCAGCTTGTAGATCTCGCGGAACTCGGCATCCTCGGTAAGTGCCGTGCCGGTCATGCCGGAGAGCTTGTCATACAGACGGAAGTAGTTCTGCAGGGTGATGGTGGCGAGTGTCTGGTTCTCCTCGCGTACGAGCACGCCCTCTTTGGCCTCGATGGCCTGGTGCAGGCCCTCAGAATAGCGGCGGCCTTCCATAATGCGGCCGGTGAACTCGTCGACGATCTTGACCTCGCCGTTGGTGACCACGTACTGCTTATCGCGGTGGAACATGTACTGGGCCTTCAGCGCCTGCTGCAGGTGGTTGACCAGCTGACCGGAGAGATCGGCATAGATGTCATCGATACCCAGGCGGCGCTCGATTTTCTTAAGGCCGCGCTCGGTGGCGGCAATGGTGTGCTTGGCCTCGTCCATGACATAGTCGCCCGTGGGCTCCACGTCCTCGGTAGCGGTGAGCATGTCGTGCGACACGTCCTCGCCGCGCTCAAGGCCACGCACGGCACGCGCGAAGTCCTTGTAGGTACTGGCGGACTTGGTGCCAGCGCCCGAGATGATCAGCGGGGTGCGGGCCTCATCGATCAGGATGGAGTCAACCTCGTCGACGATGGCGTAGTTGTGGCCGCGCTGCACGCGCTGCTCGGGACGGGTAACCATGTTGTCGCGCAGGTAATCAAAGCCGAACTCGGAGTTGGTGCCGTAGGTGACGTCGGCCTGGTAGGCCGGGCGCTTGAGCTCGAGCGGCATGTTGTTCTGGAGCAGACCGACGGTCATACCCAGGTACTTATAGATGCGGCCCATCCACTCGGAGTCACGCTTGGCAAGGTAATCATTGACAGTAACGACGTGCACGCCCTTGCCGGCAATAGCGTTGAGATAGCCGGCCAAGGTGGAGACGAGGGTCTTACCTTCGCCGGTCTTCATCTCGGCGATGTGGCCCTCGTGCAGTGCCATGGCGCCAATGAGCTGCACGTCAAAGTGGCGCATACCCATGGTGCGCTTGGAAGCCTCACGCACGGTGGCAAAGGCCTCGGGGAGCATGTCGTCGAGCGACTCGCCGTTGGCGTAACGCTCGCGGAACTTATCGGTCTGGCCGCGGAGCTCCTCCTCGGTCATCTTCTCAAACTGGGGCTCAAGACCGTTGATCTGGTCGACGATCTTGTAGTAGCGCTTAAGGTCCTTATCGGATCCAAAGGACAGCAGCTTTGACATGAATCCCATGTGGTTTTCCTTTTTGGCCATCGCCCACGCCGTGCAGCTGCGGGCGAGTTAAACACAGATGATTGTACTTTAGCCAAACAAGGCGCGGCCTATACGGTCGACCTCGACCGCCACGTAATAACTACGACCAACCTGCCACAATGGACAGGTTAATTTTGGCAGGTTTTATCTGGGCAAACGCTGCCTCTCTGCCATTTGATGCAATGGGGGCAGGTTGGTTTGCACCAATAAAAAGAAAAGGGCCGCGCACCCAAACGGATGCACGGCCCTCATGCCATGAATGCGAGCGATTCCGCGGCGAGCTATTTACTCAGCAGCCTCGGTGGTCTCGGCCTCGGCAGCGGCCTCCTCGACGGGAGCCTCTGCGGGAGCCTCGGCGGCCTGCTTGGCAGCCTCCTCGGCAAACTTAGCAGCACGCTTAGCCTTCTCGGCAGCCTTAGCCTCAGCGGCGGCCTTGCGAGCGGCCTCGGCCTCAGCAGCCTTGGCGGCCTTGGCGGCCTTGGCCTCCTCGGCCTTCTTGAGCTGAGCGGCAGCGGCGCCACCGAACTTGTCGGCGAAGCGCTGGACGCGTCCACCGGTGTCGACGAACTTCTGCTGGCCGGTGTAGAACGGGTGGCACTCGTTGCAAAGCTCGACCTTCATCTCGGACACGGTAGCGTGCGTCTTGAAGGTGTTGCCGCAGGAGCACGTCACCGTGCACTCGACATACTGGGGATGGATACCCTGCTTCATGGTAGGACTCCTTATTGGTCAGGCGCTGGTTACCGATCAGCGCATAAGGCGTCTTGGTTTCCGACCAAGACAACAAACTCGGCTATGGTACCACAGCGCCGCGCGTCCCACAAAAGGTTCACGGTCTTTGTGCAACACGGCGTGGCCAACCGCAGCGGACACGCACCCTGTTGCCCCTTCTCCCATGTTGCAGACGTGTAACGCCGCAGCGAGCGCGCCTTTTTTGCGCCAGACAGGTACAATGATGAACACTGTACCGTAGCGGAGCGCCCCGCGCGCGCCGCAATCACGCGAAAGGGTTTCCCATGGCCGAGATCTCGTCCTCCCGCATCGTCATCACCGTCCTTGGCAAGAACCGCCCCGGTATCGTCGCCGGCGTCACCCGTGTCCTAGGCGAGGCCAACGTCGACATCCGCGACATCACGCAGTCCATTATCGAGGACATCTTCACCATGACCATGCTGGCCGATACCGCCGAGTCCAAGCTCGACTTCGCCGAGCTGCAGAAGGCGCTGGCCGAGGCCGGCGAGCTTTCGGGCGTCAACGTGTCCATCCAGCGCGAGGACGTCTTCAACTTTATGTACCGCCTGTAGCGAACAGGCCGCCGGGGATAGCCTGACGCGCGCATGCCCATGCAAGCCACCCCGATGCGGCCCGGAGAGGAGCGCGCATGGCCTACGACGCCAAGAAAATCTATTACCGCTTCGATGACCACTTGAGCCGACTGGTTCTGGATTACGAAGCAAGCCGCCAGATTTCGCCTGAGAGCGAAAGCCTCTACCACGGCCTGCCGACCGACCCTTATGACGAGGGCTTGTTCGAAGAGCACAATGTCAAGCGCGGCCTGCGCAATGCCGACGGCTCGGGCGTGGTCGCGGGCCTCACTCGTATCTCGGATGTGCACGGCTACAACAAGGTCGACGGAAAGGTCGTGCCCGATCAGGGCAAGCTCACGCTTCGCGGCTACAGCATCGAGGATCTGGTCAACAATGCCCAGGCCGAGAATCGCTACGGCTACGAAGAAGTCGCCTATCTGCTTATCACGGGTTCGCTGCCCAACAAGGAAGAGCTCGACGGCTTCTGCGAGCGCCTAGGTGCCTTTAGACATCTGAGCGACGAGTACGTCAAAGAGTTTCCCATGACCACGGTGTCGTCGAGCATCATGAACGTGCTTCAGCGCGCCGTGCTGCTGCTCTACGCCTTCGATGCCGAACCAGACGTGATCACGCCCGAGCACGAAATCGACGTCGCCATTTCCATGCTCGCACGTCTCCCGCGCATTGCCGCCTTCGCACACATGGCCTCGGTCGCCAAGCTTCGCGGCTCCGAGGTTCACGTGCCGCACCCCACGCCCGGCCTCTCCACCGCCGAGACCATCCTACAGGTCCTGCGCGGCGGCATGGCGTTCACCCGCGATGAGGCGATGCTGCTCGACGTTATGCTCATGCTGCATGCCGAGCACGGCGGCGGCAACAACTCCACCTTCGCTTGCCGCGTGCTGTCGTCTTCGGCCACCGACCCGTATTCCGCCTACGCCGCGGCTATCGGCTCGCTCAAGGGCCCGCGCCACGGCGGCGCCAATGCCAAGGTCGTGTCTATGCACGAGGACATCCGCGCGCATGTCTCCAACTGGGAGGACGAGGACGAGGTCGCGGCCTACCTGGGCAAGATCCTCGACAAGCAGGCCTTCGACGGCACGGGCCTCATCTACGGCATGGGCCACGCCGTCTACACGCTGAGCGACCCGCGCGCCGAGGTGTGCCGCCGTTACGCGCGCACGCTTGCCGCCAAGAAGGACTTGGGCGAGGAGTTCGCGCTCATCGAGCGCATCGAGCGCCTGGCACCCCAGGTCATGCGCGACCACGGCATGACCAAGCCCATCTGCGCCAACATCGACCTGTACACGGGCTTTATCTACAAGATGCTCGGCGTGCCCGAGACGCTCTTTACGCCGCTATTCGCCGTCGCCCGCATGGCCGGCTGGTCGGCGCACCGCATGGAAGAGCTCTTCTGCGCGCACCGTATCATCCGCCCCGCCTATCGTCCGGTGATCGAGCCGCTGGAGTACAAGCCACTCGCCGACCGCTAGGACGCGGACCGTTATAGAACTCGAGCGTGGCCAGGGACCCAAGCCCTCGGCCACGCTTTTTATGCCAGTAGAAAGGGCTGCATCAAATGATTGTGTTTTCCGATATGGATGGGACGCTGCTGACGAGCGATAAGCAGATGAGCGATGCCACCTGGACAATGCTCGACGAGCTCGCACGTCGTGGCATCGAGTTTGTTCCCTGCACGGGGCGTCCGCTGTCGGGCATCTTTGAGCCCATTCTCGCCCATCCCGCCGTGCACTACGCAGTCTGCGCCAACGGCGCCAGCGTCTGGCAGCTCGACGACGATGTGCCCACCGACGCCTCGCGCGCCACGTGCATCTTGAGCCGTCCGCTCGATTGCGGCATTGCCCACCGCATCCATCGCATTGCCGCCGGCCACGATGTGACCTTCGATATCTTCGCGGATGGACAGTGTTTCCTCCCCCGTTCGCTTTACGGGCGCCTAGATGAGTTCTGCGGCGGCGATCCCCACATCGCGGCTTCGCTCAAGCGCACACGAACACCGATCGACATGGATATCGACAGCAAGATCGACGAAGTCGAGACGCTCGAACGCATCGCCATGTACTGGCACGACCCGGCCGATCGCGACGCCATCGCGGCGGCGCTCGACAAGCTCGGAGGCATTGAGGTCACGCGTTCGTACGCCATGAATATCGAGGTTATGGGCGAAGGCGCCACCAAGGGAACGGCCCTCACGTGGCTATGCGAGCACCTGGGTGAGCGTCTCGCCGACGCCTGGGCGTTCGGCGACAACATCAACGACATTCCCATGCTGCAGGCAGCGGGCCACGGCATGGCCATGATCAACGCCGAGCCCGAGGATCGCGAGGCCGCCGACGCCATCACCGAATACGACAACGACCACGACGGCGTCGCCCGCACCATCATGGCCGCCCTCGCCTAGCAGCATCAACCCGGCAGGGTAGCTAAAATAGCCCCGTCCCAAATTAGCTACCCTGGTCACAGTAGTCGTTGGGGACACTCTTCGCGAAAAAGCTGCAAGGACTGTCCCCCACTGCCGGCAGAAAGGGAACATCCCCATCTGCCGGATTAGGCGAGGCTCTCCAGAACACGGCGGAGTTCCTGCTGGACAGCGTGGTCGCGGTTACGACCCACCACGCGATCGGCAACCGCTTTGAGCGCGGGGCGCGCGTTTTCCATCGCGCAGCCCGTGCCGACAAAGCGAATGATCTCGTAGTCGTTCATCGAGTCGCCAAACGCCATGATCTCGTCGCGTCCAATGCCGTAATGCTCCGCGAGCTGTGCGATGCCCGAGGCCTTCGACACACCGGGCTGCATGGCATCGATCCACGCGTTGCCCGAAGGTGCAAAAGTAAAGAGCTGGCCAAGTTCACGCTGTAGCACGTAGGCGCTGTCCATAACGACACCGTCATCGCAAAAGATACTCGCCTTGATGATATTTACGCTGGGATCGGGCAGCTCCCAAATACGCTCGGCATTGGGAAGGTCCTTATCGACCTCACGCACGAACTTGCACTCGTCATCGAGCAGGAAGGACTTGGTTCGGTCAAAGAGCGCAAGATGCAGATTGGGAAACGTCCTGACGGCTTGGGCGAGCCTTCGAATCGCCAGGTGGGAATACACCTCACGGTCTACCATTTTGCCGTCGGCGTAGACCTGGGCACCGTTAGCGGCGACAAAGTCCATCTTGTCGCGAACGGGCGCAAAGAACTCGCACAGGCGATCGTAGCGGCGGCCTGACGATGCGGAAAAATGCACGCCATGCTCGTGTAGCGCCAGAATCAGTTCGTAGGTCTCGGGAGGCACCTGGCTGTTTTCGTCAAGCAACGTGCCGTCCATATCGGATGCAATCAGTTTAAACATAGAAAAGCTCCCTTCGGGCTTGTTGGAATCGAACGTGTATCCAATTCCAACGTACCCAAAGGGAGCTCAGGTAAGACTCCGCGGGCGCAAACGTTACAAGGACCTGGCAAATAGCTCACGCGCGCCAGGGGTCCCACATTCGCAGCGCCAGGCAACACGTCAAAGAGTGTCCCCAATGACTAGCCGTTTAAGAACGTCCCCGATGACTAGTCGGCGTAGGTGAAGGTCGTGACGTCGAACATGCCCTCGGGGCGGATGCGGAGCGTCGGGATAACCGGCAGGGGCAGGAAGATGATGCCCATGATGGGGTCGAGCGGCGGCTCAATACCCATAGCGCGTGCCTTGACCATAAAGTCGTCGTGCTGCGCGGCAACGTCCTCGGCCGTGCCTTCGCTCATCAGACCGCCGAGCGCCAGCGGAATGCGCGCCACGACCTCGCCGTTGCGCACCAGCACGTGACCACCCTGGCCCACAGCCTCAACAGCCGCCATCATATCGGCAGCGTTATCACCCACGACGCACACGTTGTGCGAGTCGTGGCCGATTGTGGAGGCAATGGCGCCACCGGTGATGGTGAAGCCACGCACCCAGCCGCGACCGATGTGCTTGCCGACAAGACCCAGGCCCGCAGGGCCATCACCGTCGGCGCCCTCGGCCTGCAGCGACACACCGCGGCCGTGGCGCTCGATCAGCATAATGCGGCGCAGGCCCTCGGCGCTCTCGGGGCGAGCCATGCCCGTGATGGCCTTACCCGGCACCACGTCAATCACGGCCTCGCCCGGCTTAAAGGCATAGTCGAATACGTCGAGCGAAAGCTTCGGCAGCTTAACGGAGGCGCGCAGCTCATCGGCAAGGGCCGCAACCTCGGCCATCTCGGGTGCAATCTCGCCCACAAAGGTACCGTCCTGCGCCACCAGGGCACCGGCGGCATACACGCGATGCGGGGCCGTGGCAAAGGTCAGGTCATCGAGCACCAGCAGGTCGGCGCGCTTGCCCGGAGCGATCGCGCCGCGG
>CAJJZO010000032.1 GCA_905197585.1 uncultured Collinsella sp. | reverse complement strand
GAGCTGCACCTTCCGATCGGCGTTGCCATCGAGGCCGAGGACCCCGAGGAGATCGCCATCTCCATCGCCGCCGAGATGATCCACCTGCGCCGCACCAAACTCGTCCCCCGCAAGCGCTAATCGCATCCCCACCAATTAAGTTGCGGTGAAATACGGATTGTTTAAGCCTGTTAGGCCGCCCAACAGTCCCTATTTCACCGCAACTGCTTTTTGGGATCCATTTGTGCGGGGGAGTTGTGGAGTTGTGCAGGCAGACGAGGTTTTTCTGGAAATACGCTCCCGATGCGCGTATAGTACCGATTGTTTTGTCGGCTCCTGCTGCGTCGAGTCCAAACCGCAAAATGCCATGAGCGGCGCGGATGCAGCCAGGAGGCACGAGGACAACCCATCGTGGCCACGCCCCGTGCTTAAAACCCCAAGAAGGAGTGAACAATGGCAGAAGAGAAGTATGTGCCGCGTCTGAAGACCAAGTACAACAACGAGGTCAAGCAGCAGCTTCAGGACAAGTTCCAGTACGAGAACGTCATGATGATCCCCAAGTTTGAGAAGATCGTCGTGAACATGGGTGTCGGCGAGGCCGCTACCGATTCCAAGGCCATCGACGGTGCCGTGCGCGACCTGCGCGCCATCACCGGCCAGCAGCCGATGATCACCCGTGCCCGTAAGTCCATCGCTACCTTCCGCCTGCGCGCTGGTATGCCGATCGGCTGCAAGGTTACCCTGCGTGGCGACCGTATGTGGGAGTTCTTCGATCGTCTGACCTCCGTCGCGATTCCCCGTATCCGCGACTTCCGCGGCATCTCCGCCAAGAGCTTCGACGGCCGTGGTAACTTCTCCATGGGCGTCACCGAGCAGCTCATCTTCCCCGAGATCGACTTCGATTCCGTCGATCACCAGCGTGGTATGGACATCACTTTCGTGACCACCGCCAACACCGATGAGGAGGCCAAGGCCCTTCTGGACGCCTTCGGTTTCCCGTTCAAGAAATAGGTTCACCTGCCCTAAAAGCGCCGTTTCCACAAGGGAGCGGCGCTTGGGGCGAACAATACTCTATGTGAGGAGGATATAAGTGGCTAAGACATCGATGATCGTCAAGTGCAATCGCAAGCAGAAGTTCTCTACTCGTGAGTACACGCGCTGCCAGCGCTGCGGCCGTCCGCACTCTGTGTACCGCAAGTTCGGCCTGTGCCGTGTCTGCTTCCGTGAGCTTGCACTCAAGGGCGAGCTTCCCGGCGTTAAGAAGGCCAGCTGGTAAGTCACTACCAGCGTTTCAAGCATCCGTTTGGAACAGGGAAAACGCGCTAGTTAGGCTTTGCCGTTAAGGGCGGCGAAGAACCAAGAGCACGTGTTCATCAAGAACGAAGGAGAATCTGTATGAACCTTACAGACCCGATCGCAGATATGCTTACGCGCATCCGTAACGCTAACTCTGTGAACAAGGCCACGGTCTCCATGCCGAGCAGCAAGAAGCTCGTCGAGATCGCTCGTGTTCTGCACGAGGAGGGCTACATCGAGGGCTACGATGTCGAGGACACCGTTCCCCAGAAGACTCTGCACATCACGCTTAAGTATGGTCCCAAGAAGGCTAAGGTCATCAACGGCATCCGCCGCATTTCCAAGCCGGGCCTGCGTAAGTACACCGGCGTTGCCGACATGCCCCGCGTCCGCGGTGGCCTTGGTACCGCCATTATTTCCACCAGCCATGGCGTCATGACCGACCGCGATGCTCGCAAGCACAACGTCGGCGGCGAGATCATCGCTTACGTCTGGTAATTCGCTCGGTAGGTAGAAGGAAAGGAGATCACCGTGTCTCGTATCGGTAATAAGCCTGTCCAGATTCCCGCCGGAGTCGAAGTGGCAGTCAACGGCAACAACGTTGTCGTCAAGGGCCCCAAGGGCCAGCTCGAGCTCGATGTCTTTGAGAAGCTCGCTATCAACGTCGAGGACAACGTCCTCACCGTTTCCCGTCCCGACGACGAGCGTGAGACCCGTGCCCGCCACGGCCTCACCCGCGCCCTCATCCACAACATGGTTGTTGGCGTTTCCGAGGGCTTCGAGAAGAAGCTCGAGCTCGCCGGCGTCGGTTACCGCGTGCAGCAGAAGGGTAAGAACCTCGAGTTCTCCCTGGGCTTCTCGCACCCCGTGATCGTCGAGGCTCCCGAGGGCATCACCTTCGAGGTTCCCGACAACACCCACGTGAACGTCAAGGGTATCAACAAGCAGCAGGTCGGTCAGATCGCCGCTGAGATCCGCGGCCATCGTCCTCCCGAGCCTTACAAGGGCAAGGGTATCCACTACGTTGGCGAGCACATCCGCCGCAAGCTGGGTAAGGCCGCCAAGTAGTCGTAACCGACTCACTCGCATAAGACCAGCACCCCGTCAGGTGCTGGCAAGATCAACCTTTTTAGGAGTTTACGTATGAACAAGCATAAGGCGAAGCTGGAAGGCCTCAAGCGTCGTCAGCGTCGTGTTCGCGGCAAGGTCTCGGGTACCTCCGAGCGTCCGCGTCTTCGCGTGACCCGTACTAACGCCAACATCTATGCCCAGATCATCGACGACAGCAAGGGCTCCAGCCTGACGCTCGTCTCTGCCTCGACCCTCGAGGCCGAGTTCAAGGGCACCCACACCTCGAACAAGGAGGCTGCGGAGAAGGTCGGTCAGCTCGTTGGCAAGCGCGCCATCGAGGCCGGCATCACCAAGGTCGCCTTCGATCGCGGTGGCCGTATCTACCATGGCCGCGTCAAGGCCCTCGCCGACGGTGCTCGTGCCGCCGGTCTCGAGTTCTAGGAGGTATGTAGCACATGGCTCGTAATCAGAAGCAGCAGCGCGAGGCCTCCGAGTTCGAGGAGCGCGTCGTTTACATCAACCGCGTGTCGAAGACCGTCAAGGGTGGTCGTCGCATGAGCCTCGTCGCTCTCGTCGTCGTTGGCGACGGCAAGGGCAACGTCGGCGTTGGCATGGGCAAGTCCGCTGAGGTGCCCATGGCCATCTCCAAGGCATCTCTCGATGCCAAGAAGAACATGTTCCACGTGCCGGTGACCGAGCAGGGCACCATCCCGCACGAGGTTCTCGGCCACTTTGGTGCCGGCCGCATCATCATCAAGCCCGCTGTCGAGGGTACCGGCGTTATCGCCGGCGGCGCTGTGCGTCCCCTCTTTGAGCTTGCTGGCATCAAGAACGTCCTGTCCAAGTCCCTCGGTACCGACAACGGCCTCAACATCATCAAGGCTGCCGTCGAGGGCCTCAAGGAGCTCTCCAGCCCTGAGGACGTCGCGGCTCGCCGTGGCCTGACGGTCTCCGAGATGTTCGTCGGTAAGGAGAACTAAGCATGGCTGACACCATCAAGATCAAGCAGGTCCGCAGCACCAACGGTTGCAAGCAGGACCAGGTCCGTACTGTCCGTGCCCTCGGTCTCCACAGGATCCGCGAGGTTCGCGAGATTGCTGACAACGAGTCCGTCCGCGGCATGATCTTCAAGGTCAAGCACCTTGTCGAGATTGTAGAGGAGTAGCAAATGCAGCTTCACGATCTTACTCCCGCGCCCGGTTCCACCAAGAACCGCAAGCGCGTCGGCCGTGGCAATTCTTCGGGTCACGGCACCACTTCTGGCCGCGGCCAGAAGGGCCAGGGTTCCCGCTCTGGCGGCACCAAGGGTGCCGGCTTCGAGGGTGGCCAGACTCCGCTGGCTATGCGCCTGCCCAAGCTTCCGGGCTTCCGCAACCCCCGTCGTATCGAGTACACCGCCGTTAACGTTGAGCGTCTCGAGCGTAAGTTCGAGGACGGCGCTGTGATCGACGGTGCCGCTCTTAAGGCCGCTCGCATCACCAAGAGCGAGTTCGAGCCCGTCAAGGTGCTCGGCAATGGTGAGCTCACCAAGAAGTTCACGGTCAAGGTCGACAAGGTCAGCGCTTCTGCGCAGGCCAAGATCGAGGCCGCCGGCGGAAAGGTCGAGCTGCCGTGCTAAATGGTCTTAAGAATGCTTTCCGCATCAAAGAATTGCGCGAAAAGATTCTTTTTACCATAGCTATGCTCGTCGTGTACCGCATTGGTGCGCACGTTCCTGTGCCCGGCATTCCCTTCCAGGGGATGCTGGGCCTTTTCTCGACCGATAACAATTCGGTCGCCGCAGGTGCTATGGCCCTCCTGAATCTTTTCTCTGGCGGCGCGTTGAGCTATGTGTCGGTGTTTTCGCTGGGCATCATGCCTTACATCACCAGCTCGATCATCCTCCAGATGCTCCAGGCCGTCGTGCCTTCCCTGCATGAGCTTGCCCGCGAGGGCGAGGTCGGTCAGACCAAGATTACGCAGTATTCGCGTTACCTCACCTTGGCTCTGGCAATCCTCAACTCCGTGGGTTACCTCTTCCTCTTTAAGAGCTTCGGCATCAGCTTCAATGGCGCCGGCGCTCCCGAGATCATCTTCGACCTCATGATCGTCGGTACGCTCACCGCGGGCGCCATGCTGATCATGTGGATTGGTGAGCTCATCACCCAGCGCGGTATCGGCAATGGCATGTCGCTGATCATCTTCGCGAACATCATGGCCGGTCTGCCGCAGGCTATCTTCTCCAGCACCGAGGGCAATGCCGGTGGCATCATCACCATGGTGATCATCTGCGCCATCATCCTGCTGGTTATCCCGCTGATTGTTTTCCTTGAGCGCGGCCAGCGCCGCATCCCGGTCTCCTACGCTAAGCGCGTCGTGGGCCGTCGCATGATGGGTGGCCAGACCACCTACCTGCCCATCAAGGTCAACACCGCGGGTGTCGTGCCGATCATCTTCGCTTCGGCGCTGCTGTACTTCCCGGCTCAGATTGCCGTGTTCTTCCCCGGCATCGGCTGGATTCAGGCAGTTGCCTCCGCGCTTTCGACCGGTTGGCTCAACTGGGTGCTTAACGTTGTCCTCATCGTGTTCTTCGCGTACTTCTACACCTCCATGGTGTTCAACCCCGATGACACGGCCGATAACCTTAAGAAGCAGGGCGGCTTTATTCCGGGCGTGCGTCCGGGTAGGGCTACCGCGGCCTACATCAAGAACGCGCTCAACAAGATCACGCTTCCCAGCGCTGTCTTTTTGGCGCTCATCGCCATCGTGCCTTCGATCATCTTCTCCTTCACGGGTAACCATCTGATTCAGGCATTTGGCGGCACGTCCATCCTCATCATGGTCGGCGTCGTGCTCGACACGGTCGATAAGCTCGAAGGCCAGATCAAGATGTATGATTACGATGGATTCTTTAAATAGGCTAGAGGAGGATTGCTCATGAACCTCGTATTGCTCGGAGCTCCGGGTGCCGGTAAGGGCACCGTCGCACAGGAGCTCGTCGCCGAGTTTGGCGTCGCCCACATTTCCACGGGCGACCTGCTGCGTGCTGCCGTCAAGGGTGGCACCGAGCTTGGTATTCAGGCTAAGAAGTACATGGACGCTGGCGAGCTCGTTCCCGACCTGCTCGTGATCGACCTTGTCAAGGAGCGCCTTGCCGCCGATGACGCCCAGCAGGGCTTCATCCTCGACGGCTTCCCGCGCAACACCGCCCAGGCTGTGACGCTCGATTCCGAGCTCTCCGCCATGGGTCGCGAGATCGACTGCGCCCTTCTGGTCGATGTGGCCCCCGAGGTCATTATCGATCGTCTGTCTTCGCGTCGCACCTGCCGCGCATGCGGTTACACCGGCACCGCTGCCGATGCTACCTGCCCCAAGTGTGGCGGCGAGATGTATCAGCGCGACGACGACAAGCCCGAGACCATCAAGAACCGTCTCGACGTCTACGAGAAGTCCACGAGCCCGCTCGTCGACTACTATCGTGGCCAGGGTCTGCTCAAGTCGGTCAACGGTGACCAGGCTCGCGAGACCGTGTACGGGGATGTCAAAGAGGCTCTCGGTCTATGATCAAGATTAAGTCTGCAACGCAAATCGAGCAGATGAAGAAGGCAGGAGCGCTATCTAAGATGGCGCTCCGCCACGTTGGAGCCATGGTGCGCCCCGGCGTTTCCACCTTTGAGCTCGATCAGCTCGCGGAGCAGATTATCCGCATGCATGGCGGCACCCCGGCCTTTAAGGGTTACGGCGGGTTCCCGGGGACCATTTGCGCATCGATCAACGATGCCGTGGTCCACGGTATTCCCAACCCCGACATGATCCTGCGCGATGGCGATATCATCTCCATCGATACGGGAGCCGTTGTCGACGGTTGGGTCGGCGATAACGCTTGGACGTTTTTCGTCGGCACCCCCACGCCTGAAGCCAAGGCTTTGTGCGAGGTCACGCGCGATTGCCTTAAGGCTGCTATCGAGCAGGCCGTTCCCGGTAACCATATCGGGGACGTCGGTTATGCCGTTCAGTCTCTCGCCGAGTCTCACGGTTACGGCGTGCTTCGTGATTATGTGGGCCATGGTATTGGCCGCGTGATGCACGAGGACCCCAACGTTCCTAACTATGGAAAGAAGGGGAGGGGCGTTCGCCTCCAGGCCGGCATGGTTATTGCCATCGAGCCGATGGTTACGATGGGTTCCAACCATGTGAGCACGGGCTCCGACGGTTGGATTGTTACGACCAACGATCACCTGCCCGCCGCGCACTACGAGAACACCGTCGCCATCACCAATGACGGTCCGGTGATTCTCACCACGGATGCGCAAGGTGCTTGGTGTTCGCTCCAAGGCGGAGAAATGTAACAAGTTCCACTTAGTTGTGGAGCCATTACGAAGTTATTACGATGCGTGCATACGTGTTGTAGAATACTCAATCGCTGTCGTTTTCTAGAGAAAGATGATTGCTTGTGAAGAAGGAAGACGCAATTGAGCTCGAGGGTACGGTAAAGGAACCGTTGCCCAACGCCATGTTTAAGGTCGAGCTCGAGAACGGTCATTCGGTTCTGTGCAACATTTCTGGCAAGATCCGAATGAATTACATCCGTATTCTCCCCGGTGACAGGGTTGTCGTGGAGCTTTCCCCGTACGACCTGACCCGCGGCCGCATCACCTATCGCTACAAATAGCGGCACGCATACACGCACTCCATTTCCGGCTGCAGGCTTAGCTCAACCTACGGTCGGATTGTGTGTGAAGACCAGCCATAGTTTTAAACGCCTGCGGCTGGGCGAGTAGATAGTAGGGAAGTAGTTTGAGCGCTACCGAAAGGAAGAACGATGAAGGTACGTCCTTCGGTCAAGAAGATGTGCGATAAGTGCAAAATCATTAGGCGCCATGGCAAGGTCCTCGTCATTTGCGAGAACCCCCGTCATAAGCAGCGTCAGGGTTAAGAGAGGAGACTACGTTGGCCCGTATTAATGGTGTCGACCTCCCGCGTGAGAAGCGCGTTGAGATCGGTCTGACCTACATTTACGGCATCGGCCGCACCACTGCGACGAAGATTTGCGTCGAGTGCAACGTTAACGTGGATACGCGCGTTAAGGACCTCACCGAGGATGAGGTTAACGCCATCCGCGATTATATCGATAAGAACCAGATCATGGTTGAGGGCGACCTCCGCCGTGAGCGCAACCAGAACGTCAAGCGCCTTATGGACATCGGCTGCAACCGCGGCCTTCGTCACCGCAAGGGCCTCCCGGTCCGCGGCCAGCGCACCCACACTAACGCTCGTACCCGCAAGGGCCCGAAGCGTCAGATCGGTGCTAAGAAGAAGAAATAAGGAGCGCTAGATAGATGGCTACTGCTAAGAAGAACGTTCGCGCTGCCCGTCTGAAGCGCGCGGACCGTAAGAACATTTCCGTGGGCCAGGCTCACATTCGTTCTACGTTCAACAACACGATCGTTTCGATCACCGATCCCCAGGGCAACGTCATTTCCTGGAAGTCGGCTGGCCAGGTGGGCTTCAAGGGCTCCCGTAAGTCCACGCCGTTCGCTGCCCAGATGGCTGCCGAGGCTGCTGCCAAGCAGGCCATGGAGCACGGTATGAAGAAGGTTTCCGTCTTCGTCAAGGGCCCCGGCTCCGGTCGTGAGACCGCCATCCGCTCCCTCCAGGCTGCTGGCCTCGAGGTCTCGAGCATCCAGGACAAGACCCCCATTCCGCACAACGGCTGCCGCCCCAAGAAGCGTCGCCGCGTGTAACTGAAAGGATCGTATCAATATGGCAATCGACAGGACTCCTGTTCTTAAGCGCTGCCGTCAGCTCGGGATCGATCCCGCTGAGCTCGGTTACAGCAGCAAGAAGGAATCTATCCGTCAGCCCAAGCGCCGTCGCAAGGAATCTGAGTACGGCATGCAGCTGCGCGAGAAGCAGAAGGTCAAGTTCATCTATGGCGTTCTGGAGAAGCAGTTCCACGGCTACTTCAACAAGGCCCGTAAGATGAACGGCGTCACCGGTGAGAACCTCATGATCATCCTTGAGTCTCGCCTCGACAACGTCGTCTTCCGTCTTGGCTTCGCCCGCACCCGCAAAGAGGCTCGTCAGTCCGTCCGTCACGGTCACTTCACCGTGAACGGCAAGCGCGTGGACATCCCGTCCTACCGCGTCAAGGCCGGCGACGTCGTCGCTGTCGGCGAGAAGTTCCGTGACCTCCTCCCCATCAAGGAGGCCCTGATTTCCTCCGAGCGCTTTGAGGTCCCTGGCTGGCTCGAGGTCGATATCGAGAAGCTGTCTGGTAACGTGCTCGCTCTGCCGACGCGTGAGCAGATCAGCGGTGATATCAACGAGCAGCTCATCGTCGAGCTCTACTCTAAGTAGTCCATCCGGGCTGCTGAGGCTGGAGGTAATACATGTCAGAATTCATTAGGCCTCAGGTTCAGGTCGAAGAGATCAACGAGACGTCTGCTCGTGTCTCCGTCGAGCCGCTCGAGCGTGGTTACGGCGATACGCTGGGTAACTCCCTTCGTCGCGTTCTTCTGTCCTCGCTCGAGGGTGCCGCCGTCGAGGCTATTCAGATCGATGGTGCGCAGCACGAGTTCATGACCATCCCTAACATGGTCGAGGATGTCACCGACATCGTCCTGAATGTCAAGGGTCTTGTCTTCAGGGCTCTCGGCACGACCGACGAGGCGACCGCCACCATCTCGGTTGACGGCCCCTGCGAGGTCACCGGTGCGGACTTCTTTATTCCGTCCGAGTTTGAGCTGGTCAACCCCGAGCAGCACATTGCTACGCTCACCGAGGGTGGCCATCTCACCATGAGCATGCGCATCGGCTATGGCCGCGGCTATGTTTCTGGCGAGGCCAACAAGCGCGACAACGATCCCATCGGTGTGATCCACGTCGACTCGCTGTACTCGCCGGTTTCCCGTTGCGCCAAGCTCGTTGAGGCTTGCCGTGTCGGTCAGCACACCGACTACGACCGCCTTGTCCTCGAGATCGAGACCAACGGCTCCATCGCCCCGCGCGACGCCGTGGTCCAGGCCGCTAATATCATCAACCAGCATATGGCTGCCTTTATGAACCTTGCCGAGACCCCCGAGGTCGAGGAGGAGGCTTCGATCTTCGCTCCCGAGGTCACCAACGACAACGCTGAGCTGGACAAGCAGATCGAGGATCTGGACCTTTCCGTCCGTTCTTACAACTGCCTTAAGCGCGCCAGCATTCACTCGGTCCGTCAGCTCGTTGAGTTCTCGGAGAACGATCTGCTCAACATCCGTAACTTCGGTGTTAAGTCGATCGAGGAAGTGAAGGACAAGCTTGAGTCCATGGGCCTGAGCCTGAAGGCTTAATGCTTCGCATATTTGAGGAGAAACTAGACCATGCGTCACAACGTTAAGAAGGGCCTGAAGCTCGGCACCGATGCGAGCCACACCAAGGCCATGAAGAAGAGCCTTGCTAAGGCCCTCTTCGAGAACGACCGCATCAAGACCACCGAGACCCGCGCTAAGGCGCTGCGTTCGGTCGTCGATCCGATCATCACCTGGGCCAAGAAGGGCGACCTGCACTCTCGTCGTCTGGCTATCGCCAAGCTCGGCGATAAGCAGCTCGTTGCCGAGATCTTCGACAAGGCTGCTCAGGGCAT
The DNA here is from genome assembly GCA_905197585.1 of uncultured Collinsella sp. GTDB lineage: Bacteria > Actinomycetota > Coriobacteriia > Coriobacteriales > Coriobacteriaceae > Collinsella. Next base: position 3,203 of record CAJJZO010000032.1, on the reverse strand, counting down.
GTGGCAGGACCGCAACGGCGGTTACACCCGCATCATGAAGCTCGGTAACCGCAAGGGCGACAACGCTCCCATCGTTATCATGGAGCTCGTCACCGAGCCCTGCACGCCTAAGGCCAAGAAGGCTGCTCCGGCCCCCAAGAAGGCCGCTGCTCCCAAGAAGGTCGAGGCTGTCGAGGAGGCTCCTGCTGAGGAGACCGCTGAGTAGACATTCCGTCTGCATAGGCTATATTCGAGGGGTACGTTCGCGTACCCCTCTTTTTTTGTCGCGATACCGTTGCTTTTTTGTTGGGAGCGCCCATGACTGCGCCGTCTGATTTCAATTCGATTTCCGAGCTTGACGCCACGCTCGTATTTCGCGTGGCCTATGATGGCTCGTCGTATAGCGGATTTGCCGAGCAGCCGGGACAGACGACGGTTGCGGGTGAGCTACGTCGAGCCATCGAGACGCTGCTTCGCCGCCCGATCGATCTGACGTGCGCGGGGCGTACCGATGCCGGCGTGCATGCCGTGGCTCAGTACATCAGCGTGCCCGTAACGGACGCTGAGCTCGCCTTGACGCGCCGTAGGTGGCTGCGGGCTATGGATGCCCTGCTGCCCAAAGATATCGCCATAAACGAGGTCTACAAGGCCCGTAAAGGCTTTTCTGCACGCTTTGATGCGCGTTCACGTACATATACGTACCGTATTGCCGATCGCGACGCGCGTCCCGTGCTCTCACGGGGTGCCGTGTGGTGGCATCGCTATCCCTTGGACGTCGAGGCCATGTCTGCGGCCTGTCCCGCGCTTTTGGGTGAGCAGGACTTTAAGAGCTTTTGCAAGGTCGCCTCTGCCGTGGGCAAGCCTACGCACCGCTGCGTGATGCGGGCCGAGTTTGGCCATGAGGTGGCCTTTGGCGAGGATATCCTGACGTTTACCATTGAGGGCAACGCATTTTTGCATTCGATGGTCCGCACGATCGTGGGCACGCTTGTCGAGATTGGCATGCATCGCCGCGAACCCGAGTGGATGCGCGAGGTCATCGACGCTTGCGACCGTACCGCTGCGGGCCCCACGGCTCCTGCCTGCGGCCTTACGTTTATGGGCGTGGATTACGATCCCGCCGAGCTCGTCGTGCTCGACTAGGGGAGGGCTCGACGCGTCGTGCGTCGACACCCATTATCTGTGGGCTGCGCGTGTGCAACATCTGTTCTTGGCGTGCAATACAACCGGTGTCTCATTGCTTTTATTGCCGGGGTGTACCATGAACCACGATTTGATTCATTGCTGTCGAGAGGACGGATAACTTGGTTCGACGTGGCTCGCATCCGCGACTTTCGGTGATCCTTGTGGTAGAAGGTTCGCCCAGCTATGCGATGCGTGCGCTCGAGAGTATCCAGAACCAAGACCTCTACGATTTGCAGATTGTCGTTGTCTGCCGCGATGCTGCGCCCGGTGTGCGCCATTCGCTTCAAGTTGCTGCCGATAGGGACATCCATATTGATTTGATTGACGTCGAGGACGCGAAGCGCGGCGCTTGCCTTCGTGCCGGTTTTGCTGTCTCGCGCGGCTCTCAAATCATCGCTATGAACGCCGATGAGTGGTTTGCTCCGCAGTCCCTTTCCAAGATGGTCGATATCGCGTGCGATACTGCGGCAGACATAGTGTTCCCCACGGTGTCGCTCGACCGCTATGATGCACATCGAGAACGCCATTCGCGCGTCTTGAATGTTGCCCCTATTGTCATTGAAGACAAGTCTTCGATGGTGAGCGGGCTGTCTCAGTTGATTTTAGGCGGCCTAGTCGCTCAGACCTCTGGCGTGATGTACAGCCGCTCGCTGTTTGAGGCATGCCTTTTGTGCGACAAGGTGTTTCGCACAGTTGGGTTTATGGCGTGCGCGCTCTCGCGGGCGCAGTGCGTCTCCGGCTGCGGCGACGCTTGTTTCCACGCGGCGGCACCTAAGCTTACAGATGCCTTTGATCCCACCATGTATGCCAAGGTATCCGATGACATCCGAGCACTCGACGAGCTTGCGGACTCACTCTCGGAAGCAGATAGCGGTGGTCGGCTCAAGCTGGCAAGCCAAAAGTTCTACTTTGCCGGACTGGTCGCCTGCATCGAGAATTTGTGCCTGAGCCCGCATGGGGTGTCGTCAATTGAGCGTTCCGCCCGCATGCGTGATATGCTCGAGGCGCCTCGAACCCGTCAGATGGTCGCCGCGCTCAAGGACAACCATCGGGGACTCGGTCTGTTGTTTGGGCCGATCGCCAGCGCCAAGCCCACGCGCTGCGTGATGTGTACGCATCTGGCAGCTTTTCTTAACCGGACGGGCGCAAAAACCGCCTAAACGGCTCATTACGAAACAAACTTGCATAGAATTGTTTCGAAATGCGTTCTTATACACAAAAGCCTTCAAATAGCGTTAAACTATTCAATCACTGATTGATTGTCTCCGCCATCTTTTGGAGAGAGGGTTTGTATGGCTAAAAAACGCAATGGGCGCCAGGATGCCATTAGAGATATTGTGCGCAATAAGGACGTCCGTACGCAGCGCGTGCTGGTCGATGAGCTCCGTGCTATGGGCTTTGATTGCACGCAGGCGACTGTCTCTCGCGATATTGCCGATATGGGGCTGCGTAAGCTCCCTGAGGGCATCTATGTTCTGGCAGAGGACCTGCACCTGCAGCGTATGGTTTCCGAGCTCGTTACGGGCGTTCTGCGTACCGATAATCTGGTTATGATCAAGGCTCAGCCTGGTACGGCTTCCGGCATCGCCGCCGCCGTTGATGCGGCAGAGTTGCCCGATGTGCTTGGCTCGCTTGCCGGCAACGATACGATTTTGGTCATTGCCCAGACGGCCGAGGACGGCGAGCGTCTCGAGGCGCTGATCAATAAGCTGAGCAATTCTCGCAAGTAGGCGTGCGGGTCGTGCGCTCGGCTCTGTGCGCGCTGACATCGTGGCTTGTAAGGGGTATCGACGTTGGTCGGTACCCCCTTTTTGTTTGCCGGTATAAAGACCGCCCACCAGGTCGCTTCAAACTAAAAGGCCCCCGAGCAGTTCAATAGGCTGCTCGGGGGCCTTGTTGCTTATGGCCGGATGATTTCTAGCCGACCGTATCGTCAGGCGTGGGCGAGGGGTCGGGAGTGGGCGTAGGCGTAGGCGTAGGCGTGCCGCCATCGCCGCCGGTCGAACCACCAGTGGAGCCGCCCGTCGAGCCACCGGTCG
>CAJJZO010000031.1 GCA_905197585.1 uncultured Collinsella sp. | reverse complement strand
AAGGTCCAGGAATAGGAGGGCTCATGGCCAGATAGGCAGAAGAGCTCAAGCAGCTCTCCATCAAGGAGTTCACCGAGGCGGCAAAGGTCTACGAATCCGGCCATGCCGGCATTTACGAGATGTGCAAGGACGACTATCCGCAAATGCTCGAGGAGCTTGAGCTCGAACCGTTCGAGGACGCGCTCGACGTGGGCTGTGGAACCGGAGCCGTCCTAGAACTGCTGCACGGGGAATACCCGGGCAAGCACCTGACGGGGCTCGACCTCACGCCCAAAATGATCGAGGCGGCACGCGCCAAGCAGCTCGGGAACGTCCGCTTCGTCGTCGGGGACGCCGAAGCCCTGCCCTTCGAGCCGCAAAGCTTCGACGCCGTGCTCTGCTCCAACAGTTTCCATCACTATCCGCACCCCGAGAGGTTCTTCGCCGAGGCGGCCCGAGTCCTGCGCCCCGGCGGGCGCCTGATTCTCCGCGACTACACGTCGAGCGACATCGTGGTATGGCTCATGAACACCTTTGAGCAGCCGTTGGCGCGCCTCGCAGGCCACGGCGATGTCCGGATCTGCAAGGTGTCCGAGCTTCGTGCGCTCGCCGAGAGCGCCGGATTCCTCCTGCTCAAGCTCGAGGCGCAGAAAGGCTTCCGCGCCCACCTGGTTGCGCGCAAGCCCTCCTAGGCCGACCACATTTTGGGACGGGGGATTTCGTCCCACGCGACGCCTTTCCTACCAGATGCCGATGACGTGCTGCATGCCCAGGCTCACGCAGGCGATGGCGACCCAGCAGCAGGCACCCAGCAAGAGTGGTCATTGGGGACAGTCTTAAACGACTAGTCATCGGGGGCAGTCTTTGCCGATTCGCCGGCTCGCCGGCCGGGCTGGCAAGGACTGTTCCCGGCTGCCGGCAGAAAAGGAATGTCCCTAACTGCCGGGTGGCGAGGCACTCATTTAAGTCCGTCCCCAATGAGTGGTTTCAGTCATTTAAGTCTGTCCCCAATGAGTAGTCATTTACCCAACGACTAGGTTTCGCGCTTGACTTCGACCCTACTTCAATGGGTACCATCCCTTATGTCTGTAACGCCATATGGACCGAGGGGATATATCTATGACCACAACCGCGCCCGCAGCACCCGCTAAGGTGTACTTCACCAACCTGCGCACGCATGCTCGCGAGAGCCAGCTCGACAAGCTCAAGCGCCTCATTCGCCGCGCCGGTATTGAGCAGATCGACTTTGAGAACAAGTTCGTTGCTATCAAGATTCACTTTGGCGAGCTGGGCAACCTGAGCTTTTTGCGCCCCAACTACGCCCGCGCCGTCGCGGACGTCGTGAAGGAGCTGGGCGGCAAGCCCTTCCTCACCGACTGCAATACGCTCTATGTGGGTAGCCGCAAAAACGCGCTCGAGCACGTCGATACCGCCTACCAGAACGGCTTTACCCCGTATGCTACGGGTTGCCAGATCATCATTGCCGACGGCCTCAAGGGCACCGACGAGGCGCTCGTCCCGGTCGAGGGCGGCGAGTACGTGCACGAAGCCAAGATCGGTCAGGCGCTCATGGATGCCGATATCGTGATCAGCCTCACCCACTTTAAGGGTCATGAGCAGGCCGGTTTTGGCGGCGCCATGAAGAACCTGGGCATGGGAGGCGGCAGCCGTGCCGGCAAGATGGAGCAGCATGCCGCCGGCAAGCCGAACGTCGCGACCGAGCACTGCGTTGGCTGCCGTGCCTGCGAAAAGATCTGCGCGCACAACGCTATCTCGTTCGACGGCACCCGCGAGCGCGAGCTTGCCAGCGGCGCTACTCGCACGGTGCACGTGGCCGCCATCGACCACGATCGCTGCGTGGGCTGCGGACGCTGCATTGCGGCATGCAACCAGGACTGCATCAAGCCCGGCTATGACGCCGCGGCCGACGTGCTCAACTGCAAGATTGCCGAGTACACCAAGGCCGTTGTCGACGGCCGCCCGAGCTTCCATATCTCGCTTGCCATGGATATCAGCCCCAACTGCGATTGCCATCCCGAAAACGACACGCCCATCGTCAACGATATCGGCATGTTCGCGAGCTTCGACCCGGTCGCCATCGACCAGGCCTGCGCCGACGCCGTCATGGCATCCGAGCCGCTGCCCAACACCGAGCTCACCGATAGCGCGGCCAAGATGGAGCATAACCACGAGCGTCTGGAGGGCGAGCAGGCGCGTGACCCCTTCTGCATCACGCATCCCGACACCGACTGGCGCGCGTGCATCGCACACGCCGAGAAGATCGGCCTGGGCACGAGCAAGTACGAGCTCATCGAGGTCAAGTAGCGCCTGTCTATTGGACATATCAAGCGCTTTTGTAGCGCAACGTTAGCAAAAGCCGCCCGTGGGCACAGTGCCCGCGGGCGGCTTTTTGGAAGTGCTAAGGGGTGAGATAGACTGGTAAACCGTCCTATTTGCCTAAAAATACTCGTCGAGGAAGTCGTCGACCGTATTCCAGTAGAGCTCGGGGTCAACTTGCGCACTCTTGGCGTGGGTGGCGCCATGGATAGTGAGCTTTTGCTTGACCTTGCTGGCGCACGCGTCGTAGTTTTGGTCGAGCATGCTGTACGGTACAAAGGTGTCCTGGTCGCCGTGGATAAACAGCATGGGAACCGTCGCGTGTTCGAGTTGCTCCACACTGCTCGCCTTATGAAAGTCGTAGCCCGCGCGCACGTTGCACACCAAGTTTGCTACATCGAGCAAGGGAAAGCTGGGCAGGCCGAACACGTCCTTGAGCTGCAGGGAAAACTCGTCCCAAACACTCGTATAACCACAGTCCTCGATAATGCATTTCACGTTTGCAGGCAGAGATTCCCCCGCGACGTTCATAGCGGTTGCTGCACCCATCGATTCGCCAAAGACAAGAATGCGCGCCTGGGGGTCAGCCTGAACGATTTGCTCGATCCATGCGACGATATCGAGGCGCTCGGGCCAGCCCATGCCGATATAGTCGCCGCCGGAGCGCTCGTGGGCGCGGGCGGCAGGCGCGAGCACGTTCATGCCACGGTCGTGGAAGCGCTTGGCGTATCGAGCCATGCCGATGGGCTCGTTGGTATATCCATGCAGGCAGACGGCGTAATCGTGGGTGTTCTCCGAGGCAGTAAAATACCAGGCGGCGAGCTCGGTTCCGTCATCTGCGGTGAGGCCGCTGCTCTCGCGGTTCTCTTTAAACCATGCCCGCGCCTCGGCATCCTCGGCATCCGGCTGCTCACTTTCTTTGTCGTTCTTGCTATCCTGCATCATCTTCATGGTGTATGGCGCGCGGGGATTCAGCGCGAAGTCAAACAGAAAGTTGCCGGCAAATCCGAGCAGCGCAACGACAGCCACCAGTGCAACGATGCCGGCTATCTTGAGCTTTCGATGGGAACGTGCGTTTTGAGACATAAGAAGCTTTCCTATAAGATGTTAATACATCAACATTTAATGCAAGCGCATTATGGACGTTCGCCGTTGATGCGTCAACAGACAAAGAATGGGTAAACAAAGGGTCACGTATGGTGCAAATTTCGCACGTACCTAGACGCTTTGATATAGTGTTGAGAACTCTTTACGTTGGAGGATGTAACCGGCATGTCCGATTCGAGCGACAGTTCTAAGCCGCGACCCAAGACCGCGGCCGTTCCACACTACACGGTGGGCGAGGAGATCATGAACTCCGTCACCCATGGTGTCGGCTGCCTGCTGGGTATCGCGGGCCTGGTGCTCCTGATCGTATTCGCTGCCCTGCGCGGCGGAGGCCCGGCCCACATGGCCGCGGCGATTGTCTATGGTGTCAGCATTATCCTCGAATACCTAGCCTCCACGCTCTACCACGCGATTCAGCCCGCGCGCGCCAAGCGCGTGTTTCGCATCATCGACCACAGCTGCATCTACCTGCTCATTGCGGGCAGCTATACGCCGTTTTGCCTTATCACGCTCGCAAACGACGGCGGCCCTGCGCTGTTCTTTGCCGTATGGGCCATCGCCATTATCGGCATCGCCCTCGAGTGCTTTATGCGCGAGCGTCAACCGCACTGGGTAAGCGGCCTGGTTTACCTGCTGATGGGCTGGCTCGTTGTCTTTAAGCTGCCCGAACTTGTGGCGCTGCTCAACCCCGTGGCACTTGCCCTGCTCGCCGTCGGCGGCGTGTGCTACACCGCGGGCGTGCCGTTCTATATCGCCAAAAACGTGCGCTACCTGCACAGTGTGTTTCACTTGTGGGTGCTCGCCGGCAGTATCTTCCAGTTCATGGCGGTGATCCTCTTCGTAATCTAGCGATCGCGCCTGCGCCCGCGGGCCCGTCCGGGCGCCCGCCGGGTGCAACTGCCCTATCCGCCATCAACGTTTTGACCTGACGTCCCGAATCTTGGAGGTTCGAGAAACTCCCGATGGACATAACCATCTCCCTTATCACCACCCTCGTTTTGACCCTCATCAACGGCTACTTCTCTATGTCCGAGATGGCGCTCACCACGGCCAAGCGCGCCGTGCTGGAGCACGAGGCCGAGGAAGGCGACAAGCGCGCCGAGCGTGCCATTAAGCTGGCTGCCGACTCCGACCAGCTGCTCGCCACCATCCAGGTTGCCATCACGCTCGTGGGCTTCGCCTCGTCCGCCGTCGCCTCGACGAGTCTGTCCGACCCGCTTGCCACGTGGCTCATGAGCTTTGGCATCGCGCCGCTTTCCGCCATCGCGCGCGGCCTGGCGCCGGTCATCATCACCGTCGCCGTCGCCTTTGTGTCCATCGTGATCGGCGAGCTTGTGCCCAAGCGCATCGGTCTGGCCAACGCCGAGGGCGTATCCAAGCAGGTCGTGGGACCGTTGTCGTTTTTCCAAAAGATCGCCCGTCCGCTCGTGTGGCTGACCGGCGCCTGCTCCGATGGCCTGGCCCGCATCCTGCGCATCAAGAGCGCCGACGACCGCCAAAACGTCTCGGAGGAAGAGATCAAGTACATGGTCTCGGAGCAGGACGACCTGCTCGACGAGGAAAAGCGCATGATCCACGAGATCTTCGACCTGGGCGACACCGTTGCCCGCGAGGTTATGGTGCCGCGCGTGGACACCACCATGTGCGAGGACGACGAGACGGTCGCTGACGTGCTGTCCGCCATGCGCCAGACCGGCTTTAGCCGCATCCCCGTCTATCACGAGGATCCCGACAACGTCGCCGGCATCGCGCACATCAAGGACCTGATTCAGCCCGCGCTCGACGGCAAGGGCGACCAGCCCATCGCCGACTTTTTGCGCGACGCCACCTTTGTGCCCGACACCAAGGACATCCTGCCGCTGCTGTCCGAGATGCAGACCTCGCACGACCAGATCGTGGTGGTCGTGGACGAGTACGGCGGCACGGCCGGCATCATCACCATCGAGGACATCGTCGAGGAGATCGTCGGCGAGATCGAGGACGAGTTCGACCCCGACAACAAGTACCTCACGCGCCTTTCGCGCCGCGAGTGGCTCGTCGATGGGCGTTTTTCGTGCGATGACGCGATTGAGCTTGGTTGGCCGCTCGAGGAAAGCGATGATTATGAGACCATCGCCGGCTGGATTTTGGAGCTTTGCGACTCGGTGCCCGACATCGGAGAGGTGTTTGAGGTTGCGGGGTACAAGTTCAAGGTGCAGTCGATGCGTGGCCAGCGCATCTCGCTCATTCGCGTGATTGCTCCGGCCGAAACCGATAAGAAGGATTCCGAGTCTTCGGCAGAGAAGCCGGCGACGTCGGGTGCGGGCTCTGTGGATCCGCACGATGGCGACGAGTAGGGCAAGGAAGAGTAGGGGAGAGTTATGGCAGGCCTGTTCAACATCCTTAAGGTCACCGTCAGCGAGGACAAGATCTGCGCGCATGTGCTGGTGAACCCCGGCATGCCGCTCGTGACCTCGGAGGATATCGAGGCCACGGCGCGCGTGTATTACCTGGTGCCGGCGATTGCCAAGCACCTGTGCCTGGGTGATTCCGGTCGCGAGTTCCAGGACTGCATGGGCCAGACCGAGCTCTGCCACCTGCTGGAGCACGTGACGGTTGAGCTCATGAACGAGACCGGTCTTGCCGGTAGCATCTCGTGCGGCCGCACGCGCGTAAGCGAGCACGACGAGCGCGTCTTTGAGGTTAAGCTTTCGTGCCCCGACGACGCGCTGGCCATCGGTGCGCTGTCTTCGGCTACCTTTATGATGGACTGGGCCTATCTGCACGCCGACCAGCCTGCCCCCGACGTGGAGGGCACGGTCGCGGGCCTGCGCAACCTGGTGCTGGGCATGCGCGCCGAGGCCGAGGGCAAGGATCCTCACGAGGCCGTCGCCGCTGCGAACGGCGAAGATGCTGCCGAGGACGAGGGCGCTGACGAGGGCGCTGACGAGGGCGATGCGCCGGTCGACGCCGAGCCCGTTTCCGATGCGACCGCCGAGCCCGTTCCCACCGAGCCCCAGGGTGTCCCCAACTTTGACGACGAGCCCCAGGTGGCGATTGATACCGAGGGCGCGGTTGCCGAGAACCACGAGGCCTCCGCTGCCGTCTTTGGCGGTGCGGCGACGGTTCCGGCAGGACCTGCGCATGAGGGCGGTCTGCCGCTCGTGGACGGCGCCGGCGAGGACCCGGGTGCCACGGTGGCCATGCCGGCTATGCCCCAGGAGTAGGTCTAGGCGTTTATCACCATCACATACCTGCGCCTTTGCCGTACGCAGATGAGCGGAGCGGCAAGTGATGCGCTGCGGGTATAATGGACAGCATTCAAACGGTGGGCACCGACGTGCCCGCAGGAGAGGAATGATCATGGGTAAGACTTTCAGCTTTGTCTCCGGCGCACTTTTTGGTGCCGCTGCCGGCGCTATTGTCGGCGTTGCTCTGGCCCCGCGCTCGGGCGCCGAGACCCGCGCCATGGCTGCCGATATCGCCAACGACGCCTGGGACAATATGCGCGACACCTACGAGCACAGCGCCGAGGAGGCCCGTGCTGCGGTGAATGACTTTGGCCCGATGGTCGACGCCAAGACCGACGACCTGCGCGCCAAGGTCGACCTGGCCCGCGAGCGCATGGACCAGCTGCGCGAGCAGCTCAACGACGCCATTTCGGGCAGCAACGTGACGCCTGCCGCCGACGTCGTGGTCGAAAACGCCGTCGAGGCTGATACCGAGGCTGCGGAGCCCTCGACCGAGGCATAATGCGCGCCGGGGATTTTGTCGGCGCCAAGATCTATCGCAAGCCTACTGAGGACAAGCGTACCAAAAAGGACGGCACACCGCGCAGCCCTAAAAAGCTCGGAAAGATTCACTTTCCGGTCTTTACCCCGGGCGGTACGCGCGTGGTCGGCTTTATGGTCCGCCAGTCCGATATCGCGGGCATGATCGAGCGTCCCGATCGATTCGTAGCGCTCGACGCCATTGGTGTCTACGAGGGCGCCATCGCGGTTGACGACGTCAAGGGCACCTACGATACCGCTGCGGCCAAGCGCCTCGACATCAACCTGGACGATTGCATCATCTGGGTCGGTATGGACGTGCGCACGGAATCGGGCGACGTCGTGGGCTATTGCTCGGACGTTGAGTTCAAGCCGCGCTCGGGCATCGTGCAGGCATTCTATGTGACCGCCGGTGCTGCTTCGAGTGTTTTGGTTGGTGACACGCAGGTGCCGCCGACGATGCTGCGCGGCTACGAGAACGGCGCGATGGTCGTCTCGGACGAGGTCAAGTCGCTCGGGTATTCGGGCGGTGCGGCTGCCAAGGCCGCCGAGGCCAGCGTCGTGGTGGGCGACAAGGTCAAAAAGGGCGCCAAGGTGCTCGACGACAAGGGATCGGTTGCCGTGGACAAGGGCAGTCGCGCACTGGGCAAGCAGCTCGGCAAGACGCGCGGTATGTTCAAGGCCTTTAAGGACGAATATCAAAAGGCGAGCGGGGGCTCGTCAAAAGCTAGCAAATAGCGACGTACCAATTGATGGGAGGCAAGCCGGAGACCTGTTGCTCCGGCTTGCTGCGTTTATGGGGGAGGGCATATGCGCCAAAACGGATCTAACTTAAACGGGCGCTCGGGTGCGCGTCCGACGGCGCGCCGCGACCTGGGGCAGCTGCCCAGCGGTCAGCGCAAGCGTCACCGTAAGCCCGGCGCGATGTATCTCAACCATAGCCGCGGCTTTAGCGACCGCAGCGCTCGCATCGGCAACGGCCGCACGCCCCGTCGTCCGTCTCGCCTGCCCTATGCGCTCATCGCCGTGGGCTGCGCGCTCGTGCTGTTTGTCGCCGCCGTTGTGGGCTACGTCAACCGCAGCGTGGATGTCGTCCTCAACGGCCAGGAGACTGCAGTGCGCGTCGGCTCTACGCTGCAAAATCTCATCGACGACCAGGAGCTGACCGATACCTACGACGCTGGTGATCTGCTGGCCGTTGACGACAGCGTGCTGACCCGCCATGGCGGCGAAAAGCTGTCGGTAAAGGTGGACGGCAAGCGCATAAAACAGGGCAAGTGGAAAAGCCGCGAGCTTACGGGTGGCGAGAAGGTGACGGTCAAGGACGGCCGTGACACGTATGAGAAGCACGAGGTCCAGGCGACGGTTATCGAGCCCAAGCTCAAGGTCGAGGGCACGGGTGCCATCGAGTACGTCAAGACGTGGGGTATCCAGGGCCGCTCCGAGGTGTGGGTCGGCGAGCAATCGGGCAAGACGCAGGACCGCGGCGAGGTCGTGCCCGCCACCGATTGCGTGGTCGAGTGCGCGAGCGTGGCACCCAAGGGCAACGAAAAGTACGTTGCGCTGACGTTTGATGAGGGTCCGAGCGGAGCGACCAAGCAGATCTTGCGGGTGCTTAAGGAAAAGGGCGTCACCGCGACGTTCTTCCTGTCGGGTGATGCGGCCGAGGCCTCGCCCGCCACGGCCAAGGCGATTGTCGATGCCGGCTGCGAGGTCGGCTCCAACAGTTACAGCGACGAATCGCTCAAGGGCCAGGACCGCGATGCGGTGCGCGAGCAGGTTTCGAAGGGCACCGAGGCGATCAAGTCCGCGACCGGAACGTCGACGATGCTTTTGCGTGCTCCCTACGCAGCCTTTGACGAGCAAAACTGGATTGATGCGATGGACCTGGTGTCTGCCGTGGTCTCGTGGAATATCGATTCGGGCGACTGGCTGCTCAACGGTGCCGACGAGCAGGTCTCGACGGTGCTCGATTCGGTGACGCCGGGCAACATTGTGTTGCTGACCGATAACGATGAATGCGCCGAGCAGACGCTCGAGGCGCTGCCGCAGATTATCGACGGGCTTATTGCCGACGGCTACAAAATCGTGACATTGAGCGATCTGGTCAAGACGGATACATCGCTGAGCAAAAAGCTCACCTCGCTGACGAAGGCCGCCATGCCCAAAAACGCCGTGTTCCCCCAACTTGCCGAGGACGACGACACCACAGAGTAGTCATTGGGTAGTCGTTTAAGAACGTCCCCAATGGCTATGTCACGGATGCGTCAGCGTTTGGTATGCCTGCAATGTGCAGCGCATAAATTCGATGCCGCAGGGCGATGCTGATGCTATAGTTACTGCGGTTAATGAGGGTCAAGAGAAAGGTTACAGGTGAAATCCAAACCTCGACCATACAGTCGATGACCCCATGCAGGTGCTTTTTGCGCATGCACGGGGTGTAAGCGTCGAGCGGCGTGCCGCCCGCGCATGCGTATACATATCCAGAAGCCCCCGGACGCCGCACGCGTGGCCGCGTTCGGAGGAATAATGATGGGGAGCACCATTGAATTATCTGAGTGAGATGCTCAAATTGCCGGTCTTGGACGTCGATGGCGAAAAGCTCGGCGTGGTCAACGATTTTGGTATTGCTACCGGCGAAGTTTTTCCACACGTGACGTCGCTCGCGTTCCGCGGTCCCGGCAAGACGCCGTTTATGATCAGCTGGCGCAAATGGGTCGACCGTATCGACGAGACGGGTGTACACCTTAAGACGTCGGCCACCGAAATCCGTTTTTCGTACCTGCAGCCGACCGAACTCTTGCTTGCCCGCGACGTGCTCAACAAGCAGATTGTCGACACGCAGGGCATGAAGGTCGTGCGCGTAAACGACATCAAGTTTTCCATGTCGGGCGAAAACCAGCTGCGCCTGCTGGGCGCCGAGGTCGGTGCCCGCGGTCTGCTACGCGCCATCAGCCCCGCGCTCGAGCATATCGTCGAAGGCTTTATGAAGCCCCTGGGCAAGCCGCTCAGTGAGGACATCATCGCTTGGTCCTACATGGACCTGCTCGACCGCTCGACCAAGAACATTCAACTCTCGGTGTCGCACAAGACGCTCGGCGAGCTGCACCCTGCCGACATCGCCGACATTATCGAGCAGCTCGACCCGCGCCTGCGTGCGCAGGTGTTTGCGCAGCTCGATACTGCCCAGGCCGCCGAGGCCATCTCGGAGTTCGATGACGATGAGCTTATGACCGAGATGCTCGAGGGCCTGTCCGACACGGACGCATCGTCGATGCTGGCCATGATGGACCCGGACGACGCTGCCGACCTGATCGACGAACTCGATTATGAGAAGGCCGAGAAGCTCCTGCGCCTGATGGGCGTCAAGGAGGAGAAGGCGATTCGTAATCTGCTGGGCTACGAGGACAACACCGCCGGCCGCATCATGACCTCGGAGTTTGTCTCGCTGCCCGCCACGGCGACGGTCGGCGACGCCATCGAGGCGATTCGCAAGCTCGACGAGGACTTTGAGAGCGTCTATTACGTCTATACCGAGGACCCGAGCGGCATGCTGACGGGCGTGCTTTCGCTGCGCACGCTGATCGTGGCCGACCGCGACGCCACGCTGGGCCAGCTCGCCTATCGCGATCTGGTCTACGTGTCACCCGACGAGGACCAGGAAGACGTGACGGACGAGATGACCAAGTACGACCTGGTTGCCATCCCCGTTTGCGACGAGAACCGTCATATCCTGGGTATCGTAACCTTCGACGACGCCATGGACGTTATCGCCGAGGAGCATCAGGAGGACCTGCAGATCGCCGGTGTCGGCTCGGGCGATAGTGCGTCGGACGACTCGACGAACGTGCTCAGCTGGTTCGTGCATCGCCAGTACTGGGTAGTCGTGTGGGGCATCGCGTCGTGCATCATGGCGACCGTGCTGGGAACGGCGCTCGGCTCCGCGCATCTGGTGGTGTTCCCCATGTGCGCCATGCCGCTCGTGCTGCTGGCAGCCTCGCGCATGGTGTCGTTCGTCAAGAACTACTTCCTGGAGTATGACGGTCACGACGACGAGCCCAAGCCGTATCTGGGGTTTTTCTTCCAGAGCACGGGCATGGGCCTGATTCTGTCACTCGTGACCTATCTGTGCGCCCAGCTGGTGCGCACCGCCGCGTTTCCCGATGCGCCCATGTTTGAGGAGCAGCTCTTTACCGGCTGCTTTAATATCGCTGCCATCATTTGCCTGGTTGGCAACATGAGCGCCGTGATTTACCTGATGGTGCTGTTCTGGCGTGACGAGCATGACCTCAACACGTCGGGCACCGCCATGAACGTTATTGCCGTCATGATCTCGTGCATAGCGTACTGCGCCGCTGCGGTGCTGCTCACCATGTCGGTCATGGGTTAGGTGGTCGCGTGCAAAATACCAAGCAAAAGTCGGGCACCAAGCAAAAGTTGACCATCGCGGCCATCTTTGGCGCTATGGGTCCCGGTCTGCTGGCGGCGCTTTCGGGCAATGACGCCGGCGGCATTGCAACGTATTCCAGCGCGGGCGCCAGCTATGGCTACAAGATGCTCTGGATGCTTCCCGTCATGACTGTGCTGCTCATCGTGACACAGGAGACCGCGGCGCGCTGCGGCTGCGTCACGGGCAAGGGCCTGGCATCGCTCATTCGCGAGCGCTTTGGCGTGCGCAAGAGTGTACTTGCTATGGCGGCGCTGTTGATCGCCAACACGGCTGTGACCATTTCGGAGTTCGCGGGCATCGCCAGCGGCCTTGCTCTCTTTGGCGTGCCGGCGAGCATCTCGGTGCCGTTGGTAGCGCTGCTGGTGTGGATGCTTACCATGTCGGGTAGTTTCCAGCGCATCGAGAAGATTCTGCTGCTGGTGAGCTGCGTGTTCGTGACCTATATTGTCGCCGCGTTTATGGCTGGCCCCAACTGGGGTGAGGTCGCGGTCGACCTGGTCGTGCCCAACATTCAAAATGACCCCAGCTACGTGTCGCTCGTGGTCGCAACGATCGGTACCACCATCGCGCCGTGGATGATTTTCTTGGCGCAGAACAACGTGGTCGATAAGAACGCGGGCGAGGACGATATCGTGCTGCAGCGCATCGATACTGTGAGCGGCTCGCTTGCCGCCGATATCATTGCCGGCTTTATTATCATCACGACCGGTACGGTGTTGTTCCCGGCGGGTATTCAGATTAGCGATGCCGCCGATGCCGCCCGCGCGCTGGAGCCTATTGCGGGTCAGTGGTCCACGGTACTGTTTGCCTCGGGCCTGGTCGCGGCGAGCTTCTTGGCCGCCTGCGTGCTACCGGGCGTTACGTCGAGCGCTATCTGCGAGGCATTTGGCTGGGAGCGCGGTGCCGACCGCAGCTGGGACGAGGCCCCGGTTTACCGCGGCATCATTACGGCCATCATCGGTATCTCTGCCGTGCTGGTGCTTATGCCCGGCGTTGATCTGTTCCAGATTATGATGACCTCGCAGGTCATCAATGGCGTGCTGCTGCCTGTAGTCTTGGTATTCCAGGTGGTTATCGCGGCGGATCGCCACATTATGGGTGCCAACCGCAACGGCCGTGTGTGGAACGTGCTCACTTGGGCGACTATCGCCGTGATTACGGTGCTGACAGTCGTCATGTTTGTGCTGCAAGCGATGGGCTACAGCGCTTAACGCCCACTTTTGCTTCCGAACAGGCCGCAGCGATGGGCTGCGGCCTGTTTTTTGTCTGCTATAGGGTGTTAGTTATATAGCAATGGACAAAAATGCCAAATATGAGTACTGTTGCTAAGTGAATAACATTTACATCCTAAAAGATAATGAACATAGCATTTAGTATGTTCATTAAAATTGGCTCCAATACGCCTTAAACCAGTCAGGTTGGCTGCTTTAGGGGGTTGTAGGGGTCGCTCGGACGTCATTTTGGGTGGTTTTGCCTGCTACTAAAATGGTAACAGTACTCATATTTGCCCTTTTTTGCCCACAGACCTTTGAGGGTGCGGCGAAAAGGGCTTGTTTTG
>CAJJZO010000030.1 GCA_905197585.1 uncultured Collinsella sp. | reverse complement strand
CACGCGCCAAAGCATCGATGTCGCGAAGCAGATCAAACGAATCCACCGCCTGCATATCGTGAGCATCACAGCAGGATTCCACAATGCAATCGATATCGGTAAAGCTGCAGCCATCGTGCAGGAAGGCATCGACGGCGACCTCGTTGGCGGCATTGAGCACGCACGGCATGGTGCCACCCGTCTTGCCGGCACGTTCGGCCAGTGCCAGACAGCGGAAGGTATCCATGTCGGCAGCATCAAACGTGAGCTGCCCCAGCTCGCGGAAATCGATACGAGGCGCCGGGGTATCCCAACGCTCGGGATACGAGAACGCGAACTGGATGGGAATACGCATGTCGGAAGCACCGAGATGCGCCATCACAGAGCCGTCGGCGAACTCGACCATAGAGTGAATCTTGGACTGACGCTGCACGACCACGTTAATGAAATCGAGGTCGCAGTTAAACAGATGCATGGCCTCAATGCGCTCCAGGCCCTTGTTCATAAGGGTGGCGGAGTCGATGGTGATCTTGGCACCCATGGCCCACGTGGGATGTGCGAGGGCATCGGCACGCGTCACGCGGTCGAGCTCGTCGCGGGTGCGGCCAAAGAACGGACCGCCCGAGCAGGTGAGCCAAATACAATGAGCCTCGCGTGGGTTCTCCCCCAGATAGCACTGGTAGATGGCGGAGTGCTCAGAGTCGACTGGAATAAGCTGGCCCGGTTGCGCCAACGGCATAAGCAAGTCGCCGCCGACGACGAGGGACTCCTTGTTGGCAAGGGCAAGACGCTTATTCGAGGTCAAGGCCGCATGGCTCGCCTCGAGACCGGCGGCGCCCACAATAGCGACGAGCACGCAGTCGACATCGTCGCGACGCGCGAGCTCGCAAACCGCCTGCGCGCCAACGCCGAGCTTCGTTCCCTCGGGCAACTCCTGCAGCACGGCGTCATCGCCATGAGCGACATCGGCCACGGCAACCGCCGGAACCGAGAACTCGCGGGCAGCGGCAACGAGCTCAGAGGTACTGGAGTTAACGGACAGCGCCGTCACCTGCAAGCGATCGGCATGCTGACGGCACACATCGAGCGCCTGGGTGCCGATAGAGCCCGTACAACCCAGGATGGCAACGCGAAGGCGTCCATCGGGGCCATACGTCGTTTGGAAGGACATTACAGCACGCCTCCGATCATCAAAAGCAGCTGAGCGGTAATGCAACCAAAGATAAGCGAGTCGCTACGGTCGAGCATGCCGCCATGGCCCGGGATAAGGTTGCCGGAATCCTTGACGCCCACGCCACGCTTGATGCGCGACTCGATAAGGTCGCCGATAACGCCCAGGACGGACACGACCACGCCGCATAGCAGCGCATAGGGCAGGCTGAGCTTGTAGAAGTGCGTCGCCCACAGGATGAGCCAAATCAAAACCGAGCCCAGGATGCCGCCGACAAACCCCTCCCAGCTCTTTTTGGGAGAGATCTTGGGAACCATCTTGTGCTTACCGATACGGCTGCCCACGATGTAGGCAAACGAATCGGAGACCCAAAGGGACGCGCAAACGCCCACCGAAAGCAGGGCGCCGGCAAAACCGGGCACGGCATCGCGCAGCAGCACGATAGCCGACAGCATAAAGCCAGTGTAGATGGGACCCATGAGCGTCACGGCCACATCAGAGATGCGGGTACGCGGCGACCAGACATACCAAATACCCACAGCGAGCATCAGGGCAAAAAGCAGGGCATTCAGCAGCATCGAATCGCCCAACGCCGACAGCGGAAAGAGTACGGCGGCAGCGATACCCATGCGCTCGTTAGCCATCTTGCCATCGAGCCTCGTCATACGGAAAAACTCATAACAGCACAGACCGCTCATGACGGAAACAAAGATGGCCGTGGGCACAATACCCAAAACCAGGCACAGGATAAAGACAACGGCATAGACGATACCGGCGGCGGCACGGGTGATAAAGCCGGCAAGCCACGAACCGGTGCCATTCTTCGCTGCGGGCGCTCCCGCAGCGACAGCCTTGCGCTCAGATGTCTTGGGAGCAATTGCCTTGGGACGATCGGACACGATTAAGCCTCCTCGGTCTTGCTCAGTCCACCAAACCTACGGTCACGGCCCTGATAGGCCAAAATGGCGTCGACAAGGCCCCAACGATCAAAGTCGGGCCAATAGGTATCGGTGACGTAGAATTCGGAATAAGCCACCTGCCACAGCAGATAGTTCGAAAGGCGCAGCTCACCAGAGGTGCGAATCACAAGTTCGGGATCGGGAAGACCGGCGGTATAGAGGCGGGAAGCCACCATGTCGTCATCAATTGCGGCAGGATCGATCTTACCGGCGGCAGCGTCGGATACGATCTGACGGACAGCGCGGGTAATCTCGGCACGCGCGCCGTAGTTGACGGCAAGCGCCAGCGTCATGCCGGTGTGATTGGCGCACTCGGCAAGACCTCGCTCAAAGACATCGCGGGTCTTCTTAGGCAGTGCGGAAATATCGCCCAAAAAGACAACGCGAACGTTTTCGCGCTTAAGCAGCGGCAACTCATCGATAAACGTCTTGGCAAACAAATGCATCAAAACGTTGACCTCATGCTGCGGACGATTCCAGTTTTCGGTCGAAAACGCATAGGCCGAAAGGACGTCGACACCCAAGCGCACGCATGCGGTAATGATCTCGCGCAGGGAGACGATACCCGCCTTGTGGCCCTCGGTGCGTGCAAGACCGCGCGACGTGGCCCAACGACCGTTACCGTCCATGATGCACGAGATATGGTGCGGAATGTTATTGAGGTCAAGGTCGGAAAAACCGACGCCCGCAGGGGCGTCGGCAAAGTACTCGACCAGTTTATGCTCGTCGTATTGCACCTTAGATCTCCATGACCTCGGCTTCTTTTTCCTTCAGAAGCTCCTCGACCTTGGCGACATACTCATCAGTGTGCTTCTGGACCTTGGCCTGCTCGCGACGGACATCGTCCTCGGTGAGCTCCTCATCGCGCTCGAGCTTGTTGTTGAAGTCGCGACGGATGTTACGGATAGACACCTTGGCCTGCTCGGCGTACTCGCGGCACTCCTTGACGAGTTCGCGACGGCGCTCCTCAGTGGGGGCCGGGAACGGCAGACGAACGACGGTGCCATCGGAGTTGGGGGTAATGCCCAGATCGGAAGCGCCGATGGCCTTGACGATAGCATTGATGAGTGCCTTGTCCCACGGCTCGATGAGCAGCATATGGGCCTCGGGGGTCTTGACGGCGGCAACCTGCGTGACCGGCGTGGGAACACCGTAATAATCGACGGTGATGTCGGACAGAATGTTGGCATTGGCGCGGCCGGTACGAACCTTGGAGAAGTTATGCTTGAGGGACTCGAGCGACTTGTCCATATGGGCGGTGATGTTCTCTGCCATGCTTAATCCTCCTGATAGACGAGCGTGCCGACGGGCTCACCCGAAAGCGCGCGCTTGACGGTGTCCTCGCCATCGATGTTGAGGACCAAAATCGGCATACGGTTGTCCTGGCACAGTGCCGTAGCCGTAGAATCCATAACCTGCAGACCGCGGACGAGAACCTCGTGATAGGTAATCTTGTCAAAACGGACGGCATCAGCGCACTTGACGGGATCCTTATCGTAGATGCCGTCAACCTTGGTGGCTTTAATCAGAATCTCGGCGCCGATCTCACACGCACGAAGAGCCGCGGCGGTGTCGGTCGTAAAGTACGGATTGCCCGAACCGGCGGCAAAAATAACGACGTTGCCCTTGGAAAGGTGGTTGATGGCGCGACGGCGAATATAGGGCTCGCAGATCTCGTTCATCTGGATAGCGCTCATCACGCGGCAGGGAACATCGTTATGCTCGAAGGCATCCTGCAGGGCGAGCGCGTTCATAACGGTTGCCAGCATGCCCATGTAGTCGGCCTGAGCACGCTCCATGCCACCGGCAGCGCCGGCCATGCCGCGGAAAATATTGCCGCCGCCGACAACGACGCCGACCTCATGGCCAACGGCAAGCAGCTCCTTGACCTGCTTGGCAAGATGGTCGGTAACCTTGGGGTCGATGCCATATTGGCCGTCGCCCATCAGTGCTTCGCCGGAAAGCTTAAGAAGCACGCGTTTATATCGGATGTCGGACAAAGCGATCCTCCTTTAATTAGACTCTCAATATGATATCAAAGGCTCTGATAAGAGCCATGAAAAAGCAGGCTGTGAGTAAAACCCACAGCCTGCTCATTACCAGCTACAAGAGCTTATTTACTCGCCACGGACCAGACGGTCAAAGGCAACGACGGTAATGGTGTCGCCGAGCTCCTTGGAGACCTGCTCAGCGTACTTCTTGATGGTGAGGGAGCTGTCCTTGATGAACTCCTGCTCGGTGAGCACGGACTGCTTGTAGAACTTCTCCAGACGGCCGACAGCCATCTTCTCCTGGATAGCCTCGGGCTTACCGGACTCGGCAGCCTGAGCCATGTAGATCTGCTTCTCGTGCTCGACGGTCTCGGCCGGAACCTGATCGCGGGTAGCGCAGATCGGGGCGACGGCGGCAACCTGAAGGGCAACGTCGTGAGCGAAGGTCTTGAAGGACTCAGCCTGAGCGGTCTCGGCCTTCTCGAAGGCGAACTCGACGAGGACGCCGATCTTACCACCCATGTGGATGTAAGAAGCGAGCGCGCCGTTCTCGGCCTTGCGGGCAGCGAAGCGGGAGATCTTCATGTTCTCGCCCATGATGTGAATCATCTCGGTGAGCTCAGAGGAAACGGTCTCCTCGCCCATCGGCTTCTCGAGCAGAGCGTCGACGTCAGCAGGCTCGGTGGTAGCGACAACCTCAGCGACCTTGGAAGCAAAGCCGGTGAACTTGGCGTTGGAGCCAACGAAGTCGGTCTCGCAGGAGAGCTCGAGCAGAGCGCCGGTCTTGCCATCCTCGGAGACGAACGCGGCGACAGCGCCCTCGTTGGTCTCACGGCCAGCCTTCTTGGCAGCCTTGGCAAGGCCGTTCTTACGCAGAACGTCGACAGCGGCATACATGTCGCCGTCAGCCTCGACGAGAGCCTTCTTGCACTCCATCATCGGGGAGTCGGTCATCTCGCGGAGCTGCTTGACCATAGCGGCGGTAATCTGGGCCATTGTGGTTCCTTTCAAAGAGATGAAAAAGAATTAACTAAGACTGATTTACTCGGCCTTGGGCTCAGCGGCCATCTCGGCCTCGGAGACCTGCTCCTTGCCGGAGCCAGCGAGGCAGGCGTCAGCCATGAGCTCGCACATAAGGGTGACAGCGGAGATAGCGTCATCGTTGCAGGGGATGCCGTACTCGACCTCGTCGGGATCGGAGTTGGTGTCGATCAGAGCGACGACGGGGATGTTCAGGCGCTGAGCCTCCTTGATGGCGTTCTCCTCGCGCTTGGTGTCGATGACGAAGAGAGCCTGGGGCAGACCCTTCATGTCGCGGGCGCCACCGAGGTTGGTCTGGAGCTTGGTGAGCTCCTTGCCGAGAACAGCCTGCTCCTTCTTGGGCAGAACAGCCATGCGGCCGTCCTCGACCATGGCCTCGAGCTCCTCCATGCGGTTGATGCGGGAGCGGATGGTGACGAAGTTGGTCAGCATACCGCCGAGCCAACGCTGGTTGATGTAAGGCATGTTGGCGCGCTCAGCAGCGTTCTTGACGGCCTCCTGAGCCTGCTTCTTGGTGCCGACGAACAGCACGTTGCCACCCTTGGCGACGTTCTTGACGAAGGTGTAGGCCTGGTCGGCGTCGAGGATGGTCTGCTTGAGGTCAAGGATATAGATGCCGTTGCGCTCACCGAAGATGAACGGCTTCATCTTGGGGTTCCAGCGACGGGTCTGGTGACCGAAGTGGCAGCCGGCCTCGAGCAGGGTGCGGATATTAATCTTGGTAGCCATGTTAAACCTCCTGTGGTTTGCCTCCGCGCGGGGTCATCCTCCAAAACCAACCCGGACATGTGCTACCAAAGCCCGGGCACCACGGTATGAAGTAGCCGCGCGTGCGTGATAAAAACATGTTGCCGTGAAGCAACCCGATGAATGATAGCAGGAATGCTTCTTCCTGCCAACCCGCAATCAAAACCACACACCTGAGTGCGGCGCGGGACGTCCCAGCCACTATTCGCCGCGGGGATGGGCTTGAGCCACGGCACGTTTGAGCCGATCGGGCGTGAGATGCGTGTAGATTTGCGTCGTGGACAGGCTCGCATGACCCAGCAGCTCTTGAACCGAGCGCAGGTCCGCACCGCCCTCAAGCAAGTCGGTCGCAAAGGTATGGCGCATCGCATGCGGGGCGATGTCGGCCGGAATGCCGGCGAGCGTCGCCAGCGTATGGAACCGCCGCCGGAGCATGGCGGCGCTCATGCGATTGCCACGCGCCGATATAAGCAGCGGATGCGGCCCGGTAGCGAGGTCGCGGCGCTTTGCCCGAGCGAGCAACTCCGGCCTCCCCTCTTCAATATAGAGACGCGTCACATCGAGCGCACGACGATACAGAGGAACGATGCGCTCCTTGCTTCCCTTGCCCCACAGGCGCAGCGTGCGCTCGGACCATGAGATGGATTCCACATTGAGCGCCGCAAGCTCTGAGATGCGGGCACCCGAGGCATAGAGCAGCTCGAGCATCGCAGCATCGCGCAGTCCCGCGGGTGTCGAGGTATCAGGCGTCTTGAGCAGCGCCTCGACCTGCTTGGTCGTAAGGACGCCCGGCAGGTCACGCGGCAGCTTGGGCGATGCGATCGCCGAGACCGCATCGCCCTCGACAATCCCCTCGGCAGCCATCCAGCGATAGAGAGATCGGATAGCCGACAGGTGCGCCGCAAGCGTTCGGGGAGCCACCTGCTCACGCGAAAGCTCGGCAAGATAGCGACGAATGGTGCGCACGTCGGCAGCGAAAGCATCAATATCCTCGCGCTCGCACCAGGCAGCAAAGCGCTCCAGCCTCGAGCCATAGGCCGTCACCGTGTTGGGAGAAAGACCCTCGACGCGTGCGATATAGGCGATAAACGAGTCGACGGTGTCGTACAGGTCAAAGGCTATGACCGGTCGCCTCCAAACAAGTCGGAACGCGTGGCCAAGTAGGCATCGAGGGCCTCGAGCGCACGGTCCGCATAGGCCTGATATCGGTCGCGCTTGCTGCGGCGCTTACCATCCTCGAGTGGCGGCACCAGGCCAAAGTTGACATGCATAGGCTGATAGCCCACGGTGGCAGGATCGGTCGCATAGCCCACGAGCGCACCCAGGGCGCCCACGCGGGGCAACTCGACGCCCGCGGCACCGATAGCCTCGGCATAGGTGTTGAGTGCCGCGAGCAGACCGGTCGCCACGGCTTCCATGTACCCCTCGGTGCCGGTGATCTGACCGGCCAGGCGCACGCCGGTACCGGGCACGGCAAAGGTGCCATCGAGCACATGCGGGGCGTCGACAAAGGTATTGCGATGCATGACACCGTAGCGGAAGAACTCAGCGTTCTCCAGGCCCGGCACCATATGGAAGACGCGCTTCTGCTCGCCAAAGGTCAAGTTGGTCTGGAAGCCCACCAGGTTATAGGCGGTCTTCTCCTTGTTCTCAGCACGCAGCTGAATCGCCGCCCAGGGGCGACGTCCGGTACGCGGGTCGGTGAGGCCGACGGGCTTCATGGCGCCAAAGCGAATGGCGTCCTTGCCGGTGCGCGCAACTTCCTCGGCAGGCTGGCAGGCCTGGAACAGATCGCCGCCCTCAAAGTCTTTGAGCACCACGCGGTCGGCCGTGGTAAGCGCCTCGATAAAGGCCTCGTACTCCTCCTTATTGAGCGGAGCGTTGAGATAGTCGCCGCCCCCCTGCTCCTCGTAGCGCGACTGCGAGAACAACACGTCCATATCGAGCGTGGAGGCATCGACGATCGGCGCCGCCGCATCAAAGAATGCTAGGGCATCGCCACCGACGAGCTTCATAACCTCTTCGCTCAGCGCCGGTGAACACAGCGGGCCCGCGGCAATGATCACGTGACCCTCGGGAATCTGCGTGACCTCGCCGTGCACGACCTCAATATTGGGACGAGCGGCAACCTCGGCCTCGACAAGCTCGGAAAACTTGACGCGGTCGACCGCCAGGGCACCGCCGGCAGGAACAGCCGAGCGATGGGCGCAATCGAGCAGGACTGAACCCATGCGCTCAAGCTCAGCTTTCAGCAAACCAGCCGCGGAATCCGGACGGGTCGACTTAAACGAATTGGAGCAGACGAGCTCTGCCAGGTGATCGGTATGGTGGGCCGGGGAGCTCACCTGGGGGCGCATCTCGCACAGCTTTACGGCAAACCCGCGATCTGCCAGCTGGATCGCGCACTCCGAACCCGCCAGACCGCCACCGATAACTGTCACCTGATCGAACTGCATCTGCAAACACCTTTCTAATTGACACGTTTTCCATTGTGACCGAAGGGTGTCTGGGCGTGAAGGGCAAACTTGGAGGGCGCATACCTTCCATCCATCATGCGCTCGATAAGACCCTCGAGTTCAAGCGAACCCAAGAGTTTGAGTACGCCGACAGCATCGAGCGAGACGAGCGCCGCGATGTCGTCGACCTTGAGCGGAGAGGCGATGAGCGCATGCATCACGGTCTGCTGCGTTGGATCCAGGTCGGCAATGCCGGGAGCATCGGGGCGCGAGTAGCGCAGGGTTCCGTAGATGCGTGAGATAGCCATCTCGATAGATTCCTCGTCGACGATGCAGCAGGCACCGTTCGCAATGAGGTAATTCGTGCCACGCGACTCGGGCGATAGGATCGACCCCGGCACGGCAAGAAGTTCGCGCCCCAAATCCATAGCAGCCTCGGCTGTAGAAAACGTCCCAGAAGGCATACCCGCCTCGGATACAAAGAGGGCTTGCGACAGGGCCGCGATCACGCGATTGCGACGCGGAAAGGCGAACTTGCGCGGACCCATGCCCCACGGAGAGATCGACACGACCGCGCCACCCGTATCGAGCGTGCGAGCAATAAGCCCCGCGCTCGAACGCGGGTAGACCACGTCGGCGCCCGTCCCCAGCACCACAACGTGTTTGCCGCCGGCGTTGACCGCAGCCCAACCCGAGGCCTGGTCACAACCGACCGCACCGCCCGAAACTACCGTCACTCCCGCCTCAACCGCCACCTTCGCCGCAAGCTCTGCCACGGCAAGACCATACGGCGAGGCCTTTCGCGCACCGATGATGGAGAGCGCGGGCGTCGAAAGCGCCTCGGGGTTGCCGCGCACATAGAGCGTCTGAGGTACATCAGAAAGCTCCAAAACGGTCTCGGGATACAACGCGTCACCTGGATGCAGCTCGAAGGTCCCCTCAGCCATCATTGGTCCCTCCTTCCCTGGTACATCGCCGCCTCGAGCACGTGGTCCTGCGTCACCTGCTCGCTCTCGGCGACATCTGCGATCGTGCGCGCAATGCGAACAAGGCGCACGATGCCACGCCCTGTGAGATGCGTGCGCTTCGACAGGCCGAGCACACACTTCTCCGCCGCATCATCGAGCTCAAAGGTCGAAACGACGCCGTCAATGGACCGTGTCTCGTCATCCTCGGCCTCGGCATCCGCATCGTCCATGCGGGATTCGCGCCAAGCGCGAAAGGCGCGACCGCGCACAACGTAGTCACGTAACTCGGCCGACGACATGCCCTCCGCACCCTCGATAATCACTTGAGGGTCGGGACGGGTCACATCGATCATCATGTCGATACGGTCGGCCAAAGGACCGCGCAGTTTAGACCGATAGCGCTCGACCATCGCCGCCGAGCAGCGACACGGCACCTCGCGATCGCCCAAAAAGCCGCAGGGGCAGGGATTGCTCGCAGCCAGCAGCTGAAAGCGCGACGGGAAGGTAAAAGCCCCGTCGACGCGTACGATCCTCACGTAGCCGCGCTCGATGGGCTGACGCAGCGTCTGCAGCACGCCAGTGGGAAACTCGGCAAGCTCGTCCAAAAAGAGCACGCCGCCATGAGCAAGGCTGATCTCACCCGGGTGCACCGGGCGCCCACCGCCGATAAGGCCTGCGGTCGAAATACTGTGATGGGGACTGCGGAAGGGCCGGTGCCCCGCCAACAAGCCATCAATGTTCTCGCCCAAGACCGAATGGATGCACAGCGCCTCTTGCTGATCCTCGAGAGAAAGCTCGGGCAAAATGCCCGTCATGCGCCGCGCAAGCATGGTCTTGCCCGATCCCGGGGACCCGATCATGAGCAAGCCGAGTTCTCCTGCCGCCGCAAGCGCCATGCCGCGTTTAGCGACTTCCTGCCCCAGCACGTCTGCATAGTCGAGCTCGGGCTCAAAGGTCGCCTCGACACCCTCGGAATCCAAGTAGTGCCGTGCGGCATCGCCCATGCCGTGAGCAAGCTGAGACAGATGGTCGATAAAGCCGCAATCCACGCCCGCGAGTGGCACATGCTGGTCTGACCTGCCGGCGATAAAAGACAGCCCCATGTCGCGAGCCAGCAGCTGAAACGCCACCTCGCCCTTGACGGGAAGCACCGTACCGTCCAGACCAAGCTCACCTGCGATAAGGCAGCGATCGAGGTTGTCACGGGAAATCTGACCATCGGCCGCTAGAACCGCGATGGCGATGGGCAGGTCAAAGCCGCTACCGGTCTTGCGGATATCGCCGGGTGCCAGGTTAACGGTAATGCCCGAGCGCGGGATCTCGAACCCGGCGGAGCGCATCGCACAGCGAATACGACCACGTGACTCCATCACCTCCATACTCGGGATGCCGAGCATCTGGATGCCCGGGATGCCACCGGCAAGCGAGACCTCGACCGTGACGTGAATCGCCTCGACTCCGCGGATGCAGGCCGCGTGAACGGCAAACGTCTCGAACGCCATCACGACACCTGCCAATCGAACGCGTTGTACTGGTGCTCGATCTCGGCGATATGCCCGCCGCGAATGGTGACGCCCACGGCATCGAAGCGAATCGCCTTGAGCGGATAATGCTCCATGAGATAGCAGCTTGCGATGCGGCGGTAGCGGCGTTGCTTTTGGGCGTCCACGGCCTCCTCGGGAAAGACCCGCGTGGTGCAATCCAGGGCGACGCGTCTCGTCTTGACCTCGGCCATCACCACGACATCGTCGAGCTCATCGAGCAGCACCAGATCGGCCTCGCCCTCGGTGCAACGATAACCCTGCTCCAGCAAGGTGTAGCCGCGCTCGTTAAAGTAGTCGATGGTGATCAGCTCACCCAGCATGCCCAGCTCGCGGGGACTGAGTCCCTTGATAAACTCGGGCGTCATCGCCCCGCAGTCGAGCTCGCCGTTTTCCCAACGCTCCTTGAGCTGCTGCGTCTTGCTCGTTTTGCTTGCGGCACTCATGGGGTCTCCTTTCCCGCACGCTGCAGTGCCCCGATGATGAGGGCACCTTTCATGCGGGTAAGTACCGGAAGCAAACCAAAAGCTGACCAAATGCCGACAAAAAACGGACCGTACGCAGCAATGGTGTTGCATACGGCCCGCTACCAGCAGGTTTATAAAACCCCAGAGGTCCCTGTCTCCACAATTGACCTAGAAAAGGCGCTCAGTCTGCAGAAAGTTTCCGCAAAAGCTCACGCGGTGCAGCGGACAAAGTCCATGTTTGCGAATGGCCTCGATGTGCTCGGGGCTCGCATAGCCCTTCGACTCGGCCAGATGGTACTCGGGGTACTCGGCGTCGTACTCGACCATCATCTCGTCACGCGTGACCTTGGCCATGATGGACGCCGCGGCGATGCAGGCGATCTTGGCATCGCCCTTCACCACATCGCGCTCGTTAGGAACGGCGCCCAAGGGGTTGCCATCCATAAGCACGCAATCGGGCTCGAGCCCCGTATCGGCCACGGCGCCCGCAACGGCGGTACGGATAGCACGGGCCATGCCCATCTCATCGATATCCTTAGGCGCGATATGGCAAAAACCGATCGCCGTCGCCACCTCGGCAATCTTAACCGAGAGCAGCTCGCGGCGCGCCGGCGTGAGCTTTTTGGAATCGTTGATGCCCCAGATGCGCGGCTCCATCGGAAGGCACACGGCACACACGGTCAAGGGCCCCGCTACCGAGCCACGGCCCACCTCGTCGACGCCCACGACCACGCCATCACCGCCGAGCTCATGCATAAGCTCGTACATGCCGTTGACGCGCTCGCGCTCGGCAAGCTCCTTGGCATGGCGCTTAAGGGCACGCTCGCAAGCCTTGATCACCTGCTGGCGCGGATCCTCGCGATAATGCTCCACGAGGGCGGGAATCTCCTCGAACGTGGCACTCGCCAGCTCGCCGGCAACCTGCGATGCCGAAACCGAGCTCGTCATATTGGCCATACCAGGCCCTCCTTGCATGCAAATCAGATAAAAAGAAGGGCCACCCGAAGGTGACCCTTACGTCCAAACGAGTGGACAGACGCTGCGATCTTCTTAGCGCTTCTCGGGGATGCGAGCAGCCTTGCCCACCTTGTCGCGGAGGTAGTACAGTTTGGCGCGACGGACGCGACCATGACGAACGACCTCGAGCTTGGCGATCTTGGGGCTGTGAAGCGGGAAGGTACGCTCAACACCGACACCGAAGGACATCTTGCGGACGGTGAAGGTCTCGCGGGCACCGGCGCCGGCCATGCGGATGACGTCGCCCTGGAAGACCTGGATGCGCTCGCGGTCGCCTTCCTTAATGCGGTAGTGAACCTTGACGTTGTCGGCGACGCGAACCTGAGGAATGTCCTCGCGGATCTGCTGACGCTCGATTGCGCGGATGTAATCCATGTGCAATTCCTTACTCTTCTAGAGGTGCCGTACCACCTTGGCCGGCACGTAGTTGAACAAACGTATTCGAGTATACACGCGCGGGTTTCTGCTGCAAGAACAATTTTTTACGCAGACAAAAAGACAAAACGCGCACATGATAACCGCCCGCCTCGCGAATGAGACGGGCGGCATGAAGGGGGCTACGCTAGGCGTCTAAACCCAAAACGTTAGGCGGAGCGCTTCGCCTCGAGCTTGGCCTGAGCGGCCGCCAGGCGCGCGAGGGGCACGCGATAGGGCGAGCAGGACACGTAGTCCACATCGGCCACGTTGAACAGGCCCTTAATGGATTTGGGGTCGCCGCCGTGCTCGCCGCACACGCCAAAGTGCATGTCGGGGTTGGTGGCGCGGCCCTTCTCGACGGCCATGCGCACCAGCTCGAGCACCGCGGTATCGATGGTCTCGAAGGGATTGTCCTTCAGGATCTTCTTATGCATGTACAGCGGGATGAACTTAGCCTCGGCGTCGTCCCGCGAGAAACCGAAGTGCGTCTGGGTGAGGTCGTTGGTGCCAACGCAGAAGACGTCGGCATGATGGGCGATCTCGTC
>CAJJZO010000029.1 GCA_905197585.1 uncultured Collinsella sp. | reverse complement strand
GCAACCATGCAGGCACGCGGCAGCTCGAGCATCGTGCCCACGGGAATGTTGAGCTCGACGCCCTCCTCGGCGGATACCTCGGCGATGACACGCTCGATGACCTCGCGCGTCTGGACATGCTCGGCCGTGATGGAAACGAGCGGAACCATGATCTCTGGGCGCGGGTCGACGCCTTCCTTGATGAGGCGAGCGGCAGCCGTGGCGACGGCGCGAACCTGCATGAGTGGCAGATCGCTAAAGACAACGGACAGGCGCACGCCGCGCAGGCCGAGCATGGGGTTCGACTCGACCATGCCATCGATACGGCGCAGGCGGGCACGCAGGACGGCAAGCTCTTCCTCGCTGGCGCCAGCGGCTTCCTTCTTGGTGATGGCGACCTCGAGCTCGCGAGGATTATCCAGGAACTCATGAAGCGGCGGATCGAGCAGGCGAACAACTACGTCGCGACCGGACATGGTCTTGAACATCGCCAGGAAGTCCTCGGTCTGAACCTTAAGCAGGTCCGCCAGGGCCTGCTGCTTCACGGCCTCATCATCGGAGAGGATGAAGCTCTGGATGATGTTCTTGCGGTCGCCCAGGAACATGTGCTCGGTGCGGCACAGGCCGATGGCCTCGGCGCCAAACTCGAGCGCGAGCGCGGCATCCTCGGGGTTGTCGGCGTTGACGCGCACATGGTTGGCGTGGCCGCCGGTCTCGTCCAGGCGAATCTCGTCGGCCCCGGACAGGATGGTGTCCAGGTCGCCGGTGAGCTCGGCCGAAACCAGATCAACGGCGCCGTCGACGACGATACCCTGGGTGCCGTCGATGGAGATGACATCGCCCTCATGCAGCACGCGGTCGCTGCCCTCGATGCGCACGACCTTCTCGGCGGCGTCGATATGGAAGCGCTCAACGCCGCAGACGCAGGGCGTACCCATGCCGCGGGCGATAACGGCGGCATGGCTCGTCTTGCCACCGTGGCTGGTCAGAATGCCCTCGGCGGCGACCATGCCCTTCAGGTCGTCGGGGTTGGTCTCCCAACGAACCAGAATGACCTTGTGGCCCTCGTTGGCGCGCGCGACGGCGTCGTCGCTCGAGAACATGACCTCGCCCACGGCGGCACCGGGGCTGGCATTAAGACCGCTGGCGAGAGCCTCGTACTTCTTGGAGGCGTCGAACTGTGGGTGCAGGAGCTGGTCGAGCTGCGCGGGATCGATGCGGCTCACAGCCTCATCGCGGGTGATCAGACCCTCCTCGACCATCTCGATGGCGATGCGCAGGGCGGCGGTGGCAGTTCGCTTGCCCACGCGGGTCTGGAGCATCCAGAGCTTGCCCTGCTCGATGGTGAACTCAATGTCGCACATGTCGCGATAGTGATCCTCGAGCGTCAGGAAGACGCGCTCGAGCTCCTTGCCTGCGGACTCGAGGCCCGGGGTGGCCTTGAGGTCGGCGATGGGCTCGGTGTTGCGGATACCGGCGACGACGTCCTCGCCTTGGGCATTAACCAAAAAATCACCGTAGAACTCCTTGGTGCCGTCGGCCGGATTGCGCGTGAAGGCAACGCCGGTCGCAGATGTCTCGCCCTTGTTGCCAAAGGCCATGGCCTGTACGTTGACGGCGGTGCCGAGTTCGTCGGAAATGCCATGCTGCTTGCGGTAGATGCAGGCACGCTCGTTCATCCAGCTGCCAAAGACGGCCTGAATTGCAAGGCGTAGCTGAAGCTCCGGGTCGTGCGGGAAAACGGGCTTGCCGTCAGCGACCTCGAGCTCGGGATACAGGGAGGCATCGACGTTCTCGGAGAAGATGCCCTTAAAGGTCTCGACGAGCTCCTGCAGATCCTCGGCCGAAAGCTCGGAGTCGACGCGGACGCCGGCGACCAGGCGTGCCTGGGTCAGCGCGTTCTCGAACAGGTCGGCGTCAACGCCCATAACGACGTTGGAGAACATCTGAATAAAGCGGCGGTAGCTATCCCAAGCAAAACGCGGATTTTGCGTCTGGGCGATGAGCCCCTGAACGGAGTCGTCGTTGAGGCCTAAGTTGAGGACCGTGTCCATCATGCCGGGCATGGAGAACGGAGCGCCCGAACGAACCGACACGAGCAGCGGATCGGAGGCGTCGCCGAGCTTCTTGCCGCAGCGGGCCTCGAGGTCCGCCTCGGCAGCAACGATCTCATCGAGTGCACCCTCGGGCCACACGTTGCCGGCACCGGAGTACTCGACGCAAGTCTGGCAGGTAATAGTAAAGCCACCGGGAACCGGCAGGCCGATACGGCTCATCTCGGCAAGGTTAGCGCCTTTGCCGCCAAGCGCGAAGTTCATGGACTTGTCGCCCTCGGTGACACAGGTGCCCTGGGCGTCGGTTCCAAAACGGTAAACCCTCTTGCAATCGCTCACGACACTTCCCCTTCCATGCGCTCTCGCGCACGACCGTGGTAACGAATCGACCCGCCGAATGCGGGCCGTGAGGGAACTATACGGCGGGTTTTGGGCAGGCTTGAGCAGAGGGTGCGCGGTTTGGTAAACGTGCTAAAACTGGCGGTAAACGGTAGGTAAAGGTGGTTACCTTATGAAGATACCACTGCAATAAAAAAGCAGGTCAAGTGCGATGTTTTTGCTAAATCGCTTTATCAAAATGCTACTACTATTAGGTGCGACGGGCGGCGCGGCGGGCACGGGCTTCTTGGATTTCCTCCAAGTGGCTAATGATCTCGGCAGCGCTTTCCTCGATGGCCTTGCCGTCGGTACGCACCACAAAGCAGCCTAGGCGTTTCATGAGGGCACGAGCTTCCTCAAGCTCGCTGCGCACGCTCTCGGGCTCGGCATAGGAGCCGGCAACGGCACGAGCGTAGTCATCGCCCAAGCGGCTATCGCGAATTTCGGAAATCACATCGACGGTCGAAATCAGGCCGAACAGGCGCATCGGGTCGACCTCGTAAATCGACTTCGGCGGCTCCATGCCATGGGCCAACGGAACATTGGCAACCTTGTAGCCCTGATAAGCCAGATACATCGACAGCGGCGTCTTGGACGTGCGCGATACGCCCAGCAGCACGATATCGGCACCCGACAAATCGTCGCAACCGCGCCCGTCATCGTGCTCAACGAAATATTCCATGGCCTCGATACGATGGAAATAGCGGTCATCGGTCCTGTGAATCACGCCCGCGACGCCTTTGGGCGGCACACCGATGAGCGACGATAGCACGGCGAGCGTCGGGCCGATCAGGTCGACCGAACGGATATGCAGCATACCCAGGTAATCGAGCACGCGGGCGCGAAGCGCCGGATCGACAATGGTGTGAAACACGGCGACATCGCGATGGTCGGCATCGACGCGCGGCCCCACAAATGACTTGACCTGCTCCACGGAGGTCACCTTGGGCAGGCGCAACAAACGAAAAGCCCCTTCATCAAATTGCCCGGACGCCGCAAGCACCACCTCACAAGCGGTATCACCGAGCGAGTCGGAGATAACGATAACGGTGGGACGAGCGGTGACCGGGCAATCCATGCGGGGCTCCTTTTGCGCTTATGCGCAGGCTGGCTTACTTTTTGCGGGCAAGCTCACCGATGTTGGCAATGCCGGAGAAAACGGCCTCGAAGCGGTTGAGCAGCTTAAGGCGATTATCGCGAAGCTGCTCGTCCTTGTCCATGACCATGACCTCATCGAAGAAACGGTCGATGGGCGCGCGCAGGGCGGCGAGGGCGGCAAATGCGGCCGGGTAGTCCTCGGCAGCAAGGGCGGCATCGACGGCGGTCTGAGCAGCCTCGGAGGCGTCGGCGAGCGCAAGCTCGACCTCGCCCATCAGGCTGCGGTCATACTCCGCACCCAGCTCGGGCTTGGAGATATGCGCGGCGCGGGCATAGGCGGTCGCCAGGTTGTCGAACGTCTCAGCGTCGTTCTTGCGGGCCTCGTCGAGGGCGGCGCAGCGGGCGAAGAAGACGGACGGGGCGATAATGTGCACCGCGGAGACGGCGGCAACGGTATCGGCCGGGATCTTTTCGTCGCGGGCCATGCTCACCAGGCGGCCATGGAAGAAGTCACGAACCTGCTGGGCGACCTCGGCGGCGTCGAACTCAATGCCCTGCTCGCTATAGAGCTCGAGCGCAAAGTCGATGAGCGACGTGGGATCGATCGGCAGACGGTCGCGCAGGATGTTGATGATACCGATAGCGGCACGACGCAGCGCGTAGGGGTCCGAAGAGCCAGTCGGGGGCTCGCCGATGGCAAAGATACCCGCGATGGTATCAAGCTTGTCGGCGCAGGCCACGATGCAGCCAGCGGTGCCCTCAGGCAGCTCGTCACCGGCAAAGCGGGGACGATAATGATCGCGAATGGCGTGGGCGACCTCGTCGTTCTCCCCCATCGCCGTGGCGTAGTAACCGCCCATCACGCCCTGCTGACTCGTGAACTCGACGACGGCATTGGACACCAGGTCGGCCTTGCACAGGTGCGCGGCGCGAGCGGCGTCGGCGGCAAGATGGGCGCCCAGATGAGCCTCGCGGGCAATAGCGAGCGCGAGCTGCTCGATGCGCTCGGACTTGGCGAGCACGCTGCCGAGCTTCTCCTGGAAGGCAACCTTGGCCAGACGCTCGCGGAACTCGTCGAGGGAGATCTTCAGGTCCTCCTCGTAGAAGAACTTAGCGTCGTCCAGACGGGCGCGCACGACGCGCTCGTTGCCGTCGATCACGCGCTCGGCATTCTCGGGTTTGCTGTTGGAGACGACCACGAACTCACGCGTGAGCTTGCCCTCGCCGTCATAGATCGGGAAGTAGCGCTGGTTGGTGAGCATGGACTCGCAGATAATCTCGTGCGGGACCTTGAGGAACTCCTCGTCGAAGGTACCGACGAGCACCGTCGGCCACTCGCAGAGGTTGATGACCTCCTCAAAGACCTTCTTGGGCGTATCGACATGGCAGCCGGGACGGGCAGCCTCGACCTCGGCGATACCAGCGAGAATCGCCTCGCGACGGCGCTCAGCAGAGAGCACGCCGGCATCCTCGAGTACCTGCTCGTAGGCGGCGGGGCTGGCGACAACGTGGTCACCGGGGCCGAGCACGCGATGGCCGCGCGTGGTGTTGCCGCTCGTCACGTCGGCAAACGACACAGGCACAACATCCTCGCCCAGAAGGCAGCAAATCCAGCGGACCGGACGCACGAACGTCGCGTGCTCGTGGCCCCAGCGCTGGGAGCGGTAGTTGGGCCACTGCAGGCCGGCAATGGTCTTCTCGCACAGGGCCGTCAGGATCGGGGTTGCCGGTGCGGAGGGAATGTTCTTCTCGGCAAAGACATACTCGCGACCGTCGGTATCCTCACGACGGACCAGGTCCTCGGCAGCCACACCGCACTTGCGGGCGAAGCCCTGGGCGGCCTTGGTGGCGTTACCGTCAGCGTCGAAGGCGATGTTTGCCGCGGGGCCACGCTTGACCTCGTGAACCTCATCGGTCGCGGTGGCAACGTCGGCAACGAGCGCAGCCAGGCGACGCGGGCTCGAGATCACGCGGACCTCGCCGTGGGCCAGACCGGCCTCGTCGAGACCCTTGACGATCATGGTACCAAGCTGCTTGACGGCATTGTTCAGCGGTGCAGAGGGCATTTCCTCCGTACCGATCTCAAACAGGAAATCCTTAGCGTCTGCCATGGCTTACGCCACCTCGCCTTCCTGGTCGGCATTCTCGTTGACTCCGGCGACCTCGGCCATGTAGGCCTCGCAGCACGCCTTGGCGACGGCGCGGACGCGCAGGATGTAGTTAGCACGCTC
Organism: uncultured Collinsella sp.; assembly: GCA_905197585.1. Lineage (GTDB taxonomy): Bacteria > Actinomycetota > Coriobacteriia > Coriobacteriales > Coriobacteriaceae > Collinsella. The sequence continues at coordinate 7,698 of CAJJZO010000029.1, read as the reverse complement.
GACCGCGGACAGGGCGCCGCGGGCATCGAGCAGGTTGAAGGCGTGGCTGCACTTCATGACGCAGTCATATGCCGGCAGCGGCAGCTTGCGCTCCAGGCAGGAATGGCACTCGGCCTCGTAGTCATCAAACTTCTGACGCATCATCTCGACGTTTGCGACCTCAAAGTTATAGGCACTGAACTCGCGCTCGTTCTCGAGGAACACGTCGCCGTAGGTCATGGGCGTGCCGTCGGGCAGATAGCTCCACACCAGGTCGTAGACGGAGTTGACGCCCTGAGCGTACATGGCGATACGCTCCAGGCCATAGGTGATCTCGACGGGCACGGGGTCGACCTCGATACCGCCCACCTGCTGGAAGTACGTGAACTGCGTGACCTCCATGCCGTTGAGCCAGACCTCCCAGCCAAGGCCCCAGGCGCCCAGCGTCGGGCTCTCCCAGTCGTCCTCGACAAAACGGACGTCATGGTCGTTGGGGTCCAGACCGATAGCGGCAAGAGACCCCAGGTAAAGCTCCTGGGCGTTGACCGGTGAGGGCTTGATGAGCACCTGGAACTGATAGTAGTGCTGCATGCGGTTAGGGTTCTCGCCGTAGCGGCCGTCGGCGGGACGGCGGCAGGGCTGCGCATAGCAGGTGCGCCATTCGGCGGGACCGAGCGAGCGCAGCGTGGTCGCGGTATGGAAGGTACCAGCACCGACCTCGGAGTCATAGGGCTGCATAATGACGCAGCCCTGCTCGCCCCAGTACTGCTGGAGGCGCAGGATGATGTCTTGGAAGGAAAGCGATGAAGCGTTCATGCCTCTAATATCCCCTCGTCGAAACGATTACACGGTTAGGTACTGTACTATAGCGGTTTTTAGTCGATAGCGCCGATGCGGTTGAGCGGCCAGTAGCGCACAAGCGCCACAGCGATCAAATCAGAGCGATCGACGGGACCAAAGTAGCGCGAGTCGGCAGAGTTTTCGCGGTTGTCGCCCATCACCCACACGCACCCGTCGGGAACGGTGTAGGGATAACTCACCTGGGCGCCAGGCGCTTGGACCGAAAGCGGCCAGCTCATGCCCGTCGTATAGTCCTCGTCGAGCGCTTGGCCGTCAACGACCACCTTGCCGTCCTGCAGGTCGACCGTCTGGCCGGCCGTGGCAATAACACGCTTGACAAGAACATCATGCTCGGACGTGGCATCGGGGTTGTGGAACACCACGATATCACCCTGTTTGACGGGCTGACCGAGCTCGAGGCTCACCTTTTGTGCCAGGATCTGGTCGCCAATCTCGATCGTGTCCTCCATGGAGCCGGTGGGTACCACAAAGGGCTCGACCACAAAGGTGCGGATCAGGAAGGTGGCCACGAGCGCGATCGCGATGACCGCGACCCACTCAAAAGCGCCCCTCAACGCGGAATGCTGCGATGGAACCATTCTCACTCCTCGCTCTGCGAATACGAAGCGTCCAGAATCTCCTGCGCGTATGCGCGCTCCTGGGGCGTAAGCCGCGCCGTCTCGATCAGGTCGGGACGCCAGCGGCAGGTGCGCTCGATGGCATTCTTACGGCGCCAGGCGTCAACCTTGGCATGGTCACCGCTCACGAGCACCGGCGGCACGCCCTCGCCGTTGAATTCAGCAGGGCGAGTGTACTGCGCATACTCGAGCAGGCCTCCGTCCTCGGCGGTCGAGAACGACTCGTCGACGTTGCTCATCTCGTCACCAAGGGCGCCGGGAATCAGGCGTACGACGGCATCGGCAACGACCATAGCGGGAAGCTCGCCGCCCGTGAGCACGTAATCGCCGATCGACAGGCGCTCGTCGGCATACGCATAGGCACGCTCGTCGACACCTTCGTAACGGCTGCACACAAACAGCAGGCGCTCGCTTTTGAGCAGGCGCTCGGCCACATGCTGCGTAAAGGGCTCGCCGCACGGGGTGAAGAACACCACCGTCGGCTTGGGGCCCTCCGCGCTAATGGCCTCGATGGCCTCGGCGATAGGCTCGACCTTCATGAGCATGCCCTGCCCGCCGCCGTACGGCTCGTCATCGACGGTACGGTGGCGGTCGTGCGTCCAGTCGCGCAGGTTATACGCCTTAAAATCAAAAAGGCCGGCCTTGCGGGCGCGGCCCAAAATCGATGTGGACATGACGGGCTCAAACATCTCGGGAAAGACCGAAAGGGTCTCAATCAGCATGTTGTCCTCCCTACTTGTCCGTATCGATCAGGCCGTCCATAACGTGGACGGAAATTGTTCCTGTGTCGGGAAGATCGAGCACAACCTGCTCGATCACGGGGATCAGTACCTCGCCGTACCGATCACCCTCGACAACCCAAACATCGTTAGCGGGCGTCGACATGATCTCGACGATCGTGCCGAGCGAACCGAAGCGCTCGTCGACCACCTCGCGACCCATCAGGTCGGTATAGGCAGCATCGAGCGAATCGAGCTCAAAATCGTCACGATTTGCCAACACATAGCATCCCGTGATGCCCTCGGCGGCCGTCAAGTCGTCAATGCCCTCAAACGAGACCAGATCGCCATCGCCCGTATCGGTGACGGACACGACCGTGCAAAAGCGGTCGCGCTTGAGCGCCGGCGGCGTCAGGGCGACGCGCATACCCGGCTCTAATACAGAAGGAAGCCCCCGCAGCGGCTGCGCGAGGACCTCCCCCTTCCTTCCGTGCGGCTTGACAACACGGGCGATGTTTTTGTACTGGGACCTCAAGGTCCTAGCCCAGAACCTCTACCTCGACAGCAGTGTCGAGGCGAGCGGCCAGTGCACGGGCGAGCGTGCGAATGGCCTTGATGGTACGGCCACGACGGCCGATGACCTTAGCGACGTCATCCTCGGCGACAGAAACCTCAATCGTAGAGGCGTCATCACCATCAATGACCTCAAGGCTCACGGAATCCGGGTCGTCGACGATCTGAACAACGAGATATTCGACGAGATCGGCGATGCGATCTGAGAGCATTGCCTCACCCTCGAGCTGTGCAGCGTCAACCTCAGGCACGATTTACTCCTCGGCGCCCTCAGCGGCCTCAGCGGCAGCCTTAGCGGCCTCGGCCTCTTTGGCGAGCTGCTTCTTGGACTTCTTGACGACGGTCTCGGTCTTCTCGCCCTCGTTGGCGGCCTTGACCAGAGCGGCGACGGCGTCGGTGAGCTGAGCGCCCTTGGACTGCCAGTCGGCGATCTTCTCGAGGTCGAGGTTGATGGTCTTGGGGGCGGTCATCGGGTTGTAGCGGCCAACCTCCTCGATGATACGACCGTCACGCGGGGCGCGGGAATCGGCGACGACGACACGGTAGTACGGACGCTTCTTAGCGCCGTGACGAGCAAGGCGAATCTTGACTGCCAAAGGAAACTCCTCCAACCAAGCAGCTTTAGGCTGCAACTACAAACAAACAGTTGAACATAATACGCCATCGACGCGGGCAGGTGAAGTCCGTGAGACCAACTTCTTCGGTGTAGTCGAGGGCAAATCCATATCTTAGACAAGAATTCGGGATTTGCAAGCACATACACGCACCCCACATGAGCTGCGCGGTATACTCATGACATGGAAAGACGCGAACATACATACGGTTATGAGGATGCCACAGGCGTCACGCCGCCTCCCTGGACGGGTCCGGCGGTGGGCCTGATGGACCTCGATGCGTTTTTTGCGAGCGTGGAGATGCTCGATCATCCCGAATGGCGCGGCAAGCCGCTCATCGTGGGCGGAGACGCCGATTCGCGTGGCGTCGTGTCCACGTGTTCGTAAGAGGCGCGTCGCTTTGGCGTGCACGCTGCCATGGCCTCGGCCGCGGCGCGGCGCTTGTGCCCGCCAGCCATTTGGACGCACGGGCATTTTAATCGCTACCGCGAGGTGAGCGCGCAGGTCATGGCGATTCTCGCCGACGAGACCCCGCGCGTTGAGCGCGTATCCATCGACGAAGCCTTTATCGATATCACACCGGGTCGCTTTGCGCCCGAAGACCCGCTGCTGGTTGCGCGGCGTATAAGCGACCGCGTGGCAGGGCTGGGAGTGACCTGCTCCATTGGCGTGGGCTGCAACAAGACGGTCGCAAAGATCGCAAGCGAGCGGGATAAGCCGTTTGGGCTGACCATCGTGCGCCCCGGAACCGAGCAGCGCTTTTTGGCCGCGCTGCCGGTATCTGCCATGAGCGGCATCGGGCGCTCGGCCGAGGAGCGACTGCGCCGCATGCGCATCTACACCCTCGGCGAGCTATCACGTGCACCGGAATCCACCTTGTCCTCTATTTTTGGCGTCAACGGCGAACGCATGCGCCAGCGTGCGCTGGGACTCGAAATCTCCGAAGTCACGAGTCTCGATGAAGAGCGCGAGGTCAAGTCGGTCAGCAATGAACGCACCTTTGCGAAAGATTTGACTGAGCGTGGGGATATTGAGGCGGCGATTGCGCTGTTGGGAGAGTCAGTGGGACGCCGCCTGCGCCGTCAGGGGCTGACGGGTGCCACGGTAACGCTCAAGCTTAAGTATTCGTATGGCAGCGGGCGTACGGCACAGCGCCGGCTGCCTCATCCGACCGACGATGAGAACATCTTCGTGGCGGTTGCACTCGAACTGCTCGACAACATCTGGCAAGAAGGCATGCATGTTCGCTTAGCCGGCATCGGCATGAGCGACTTCGACCACCAAGGCGGCATCCAGACTGACCTGTTCTGCGAGATCGATGACCGCGGAGCCCAATCCAGCGACCGCCGCGACCTCTCCGTCGCCATCGACGCCGTCCGAGACAAATTCGGCGACACCGCCCTTTCCTTCGGCCGCCAATCCCGTTTCAACGATTAACCGCCTTTGGGCAAAAAGAAAGCCGGGCAGGTGCGGAAAACCGCAACTGCCCGGCGATATGCGTGAGGGTAGCTAACCCCGTCTCAAATGAGCTACTAGAGGAGGTTGAGGGGGAGCTGGGGGGCGTCTCCCCAGAGTTTCTCGAGGCGGTAGAAGTCGCGGGCTTCGGGAGTGAAGACGTGGACGACAACCGAACCATAGTCCATGAGCATCCAGGTCTTCTGCTCGCGACCCTCGATGGAGAACGGGTGCTCGCCGCAAGCCTCGGCGACCTTCTCCTCGATCTCGTCGACGATAGAATCGACCTGGCGGTTGTTGGTACCGGTGGCAAGCACAAAGTAGTCGCATACGTCGGAAAGCTCGGTCAGGTCGAGCACCTGAACGTCCTCGCCCTTCTTGTCGTAGGCGGCCTGCGCGGCGGCGCGGGCGACATCCTCGGCGGCGACACCGCTCGCGGACAGCGAGGCGGCAGTGCGGTCGGACGTGGCAACGAAGCTCTTGTGCTCCACATGTTCAAGAATCTGCTCGTCGGTCATGGTCTCGTCGGCCATGGAATACCTCTTTCTAGACAGCCCGAGCTAGCGCAGCTGGGCGTAATGGTTGTAAATCGTAATAGCCGTGGGATAAAGATAGCGCCCGGACTGGATCACATAGACCAGACCCTGCGCAAAACAGGAGAAGAACAACTCATCGAGCGTCGACTCCCCCACCATCTTGCGCAGCGCATGCGCATAGTCGCCGTGGCGGTTGGGCTCGATGGCATCGGCCACAAAGACCACCATATCGAGCGGTGTCATGTCGCAAGCACCCACGGTGTGACGGTCGACAGCCTGGAAAACGGCCGGCGACAACTCGGGGAAAAGCTGCGGAAGCTCATAGGCGGCAACAGGGCCATGCAAAAGCGGCGTCGCGGCGGAAGGAGAGCCGGCAATCTTAATGCCGTAATGCAGAGCGCGCGTAACCAGCTCGTCGTCGGAGAGCACTTTGTCCCAGTCGTGGATCAGACCGGCAGCAGCGGCATCAAAGCGGTCAACGCCGTAGACCTCGGCCAGATGAAGTGCGGTCTCGGCAACACCCAGCGAATGCACATAGCGCTTGCGCTTATCCTTCATGCGAACATCGAGCAGCTCTTGAATGCGCTTGAGCAGCGCGCGCTCATCGCCCTCAAACTGATCCTCTACCGACAACGTAGACCCCCATCACTCAAAATCTTCTTGGCCCAGATCGACATACAAACCGCGCTTGCGAATGTAGCCGAGCACAGACTCGCTCGTAAGATAGCGCACGCTCATGCCGCGGGCAACTCGCTTACGAATGTTCGTCGAGCTGATCGCCAGCGCCGGAATCTGAATATAGCGCACGTCGAACGGCAGCCCAGACTCTTTGATTCGGGCACGCGCCGTATCGATATCAAAGCCCGGTCGCGTCGCCGCAATAAAGGTAGCAAGCTCGGCGATTCGTTCGGCATCATGCCAAGTCACAATATCGATAATCGCGTCGGCGCCCGTAATAAAGTAGAGCTTTACCTGCGGCGGATAAAAGTCGCGAAGGGCATGAAGCGTATCGGCCGTGTAGGTTACGCCCGGACGGTCGATCTCGAACCGACTCGCCAAAAAGGCCGGGTTCGCGGCGGTGGCGAGGACCGTCATGGCATAACGGTCCTCGGCAGGCGTCACCGGCTTGTCAAGCTTAAAAGCAGGAGAGCCCGCCGGCATAAAGAGCACAGCGTCCAAGTCGAGGGACTCGCGCGCCTGCTCGGCGGTCACCAGGTGCCCGTAATGAATGGGATCAAAGGTGCCACCCATAATGCCGAGCCTAAACTCCTGCCCGTCCTCTAGAGGAAGCTCGGGCAGACCGATTCCACCGCGCAGCGACATGGCTTACTCACCCTCCGAGGTCTCGGCATCGCCCGCGGCATCCGCCGCATTGACAACCTCGACGCCCTCATCCGCAGCATCGGCCACGTCAATGGCTTCAACGGCAACGTCCTCGCCAGCATCCTCGAGCTCCTCGTACTCCGAGAAGTCCTCGGCGCCCTCAAAGTCAAAGGCGCGCTGGCAAATGCGGACCTCGTCGCCCGCACGACAACCGGCCTTCTCGAGCGCGTCGTCAACACCCATACGCGCAAACTTATGCTGCAGGTAAATGACGGCTTCTTCGTTTTCCCAGTCGGTCTGAATGACCATGCGCTCGATGGCACGACCGACCACGCGGAAGGCACCGGGCTCTTCCTGGACAATGCGGAAACGCTTCTCTCGCTGCAGGCGACGGCGCTCGCATTCATCGTCGCGCAGGTCGACCGGCTCATCGGAGACCGCCAACTCGGCGCGGAGGTTGGCCACCTGCTCACCAACGGCAAGCATCAACGTATTGAGACCGGCGCCCGTCACGGCAGACACGGCAAAGAACATATGGCCATCGTCGAGCGCTGCGCGCTTGAGGTCGGCAATCTTGTCGGCCGTGCCCGGCGCATCGCACTTGTTGGCGACAACGATCTGCGGACGCTCCGAAAGCTCGGCGCCATACTGCTCGAGCTCGCGGTTGATGATGCGATAGTCCTCGACCGGATCGCGATCCTCAAAACCACCCGTCATGTCGACGACGTGCATGATCAGGGCCGTACGCTCAATGTGGCGCAGGAACTGGTGACCCAGGCCCTTACCCTCGCTCGCGCCTTCGATAAGACCGGGGACGTCGGCAACGACGTAAGAATATTCACCGGCACGCACCATGCCGAGGTTCGGCACGAGCGTGGTAAACGGGTAGTCAGCAATCTTGGGACGGGCGGCACTCATGCGCGCGATGAGCGATGACTTACCCACGGAGGGAAAGCCCACGAGCGCGGCATCGGCCATAAGCTTCATCTCGAGCTCGATCCAGTGCTCCTCGGCCGGTTCG
>CAJJZO010000028.1 GCA_905197585.1 uncultured Collinsella sp. | reverse complement strand
AAGCCAGCCTTCTCGACGGCCTTGGTAATGTACTCGAACGGCTCGGCATTGGTTTTGAGGTTGGGAGCAAAGCCACCCTCGTCGCCCACGCCGCCGCCCAGGCCGGCCTCGTGCAGCACGCCCTTGAGGGTGTGGTAGACCTCGGCGCACCAGCGCAGGCCCTCGGCAAAGCTCGGAGCACCCACGGGCATGATCATGAACTCCTGGAAGTCAACGTTATTGTCGGCATGCACGCCGCCGTTGAGGATGTTCATCATAGGTGTGGGCAGCAGATGAGCGTTGACGCCGCCCAGGTACTGGTACAGCGACAGGCCCGCCGACTCGGCGGCGGCGCGGGCAACGGCCAGCGACACGCCCAGGATGGCATTGGCACCGAGCTTGGTCTTGTTGGGGGTACCATCCGCAGCGATCAGCGCGGCATCGACGGCGCGCTGATCGAAGGCATCGAGGCCCACGACGGCATTGGCGCACTCGTTGTTGACATGCTCGACGGCCTGCGAAACGCCCTTGCCCAAGTAACGACCCTTGTCGCCGTCGCGCAACTCGCAAGCTTCGAAAGCGCCGGTCGAAGCGCCCGAAGGCACCATCGCGCGGCCGAAGCTGCCGTCCTCGAGCACGACCTCGACCTCGACGGTGGGATTGCCGCGGCTGTCGAGCACCTCGCGACCGTAGACGTCCAAAATATCGCTCATGTTGTCTCCCTCTCACTTGGAAACGTAGTGGATGCAAGCGACCGGCTGACCGTGCACCATCGGTGCGTCTCCGTAAGTTAGCCATGTCGCACTTTTTGCATTATGCCCTAAGTTAGCCGAGGGATACACTTGTTTTTCGAAAAATTTAGCGGGAACGATGAGGCGTGTCAGCCCGTCATTCCCGCAGTCTTACTCCTCCGCCTTTGCGGCATCCCACAGGTCGTTGAGGCCGTGGGTCGAAAGCTCGGCAAGATCCACGTGAGCATCGGCCGCCATCTGCTCCATCGCAGCCCAACGGCGACGAAACTTTGCCGTGCTGGCGCGCAGGGCGCTCTCGGCGTCGATGCCCTCCTTGCGCGCGACGTTGACTAGGGCAAAGAGCAGATCGCCAAACTCCATCTCGCGTTCGGGCGTTCCGGGGGCCTCGGCCTCAAACTCGGCACGCTCCTCGGCAACCTCGTCCCACACGTCCTGGACCGTCTCCCACTCAAAGCCCACGGCAGCCGCCTTGCGCGACACCTTCTGAGCCTGCATCAGCGCCGGCAGATGCGTGGGCACGCCGTCGAGCAGACCCTCGGGCGCGGCCTCGCCCGCCGCCACGGCCTTGTCCTTGGCAGCCCTCTCGGCAAGCTTGACCTCGTCCCAAATCTTGAGTACCTCGTCGGAACTGTCGGCATCTACATCGCCAAACACGTGCGGATGACGGCGGATAAGCTTGGCATCGATATCACGCGCCACGTCGGCCAGTGTAAACTCGCCGGCGTCAGCAGCAATCTGCGCATGCAGCACGACCTGCATGAGCACGTCGCCCAGCTCCTCGCGTAGGTGAACCGCGTCGTCCGCCTCGATGCAGTCGAGCGCCTCGTAGGCCTCCTCGATCATGTTCTTGCCAATGCTGCGGTGCGTCTGCTCACGGTCCCACGGGCAGCCATCGGGCTGACGCAGACGCCAGATGGTCTGCACCAGATGCTGCAGCTCGGTCGACGCGTCTACCAGCGTGGACAGATCGCGCGAGCCCTCGGCATTTTGCTGAGCCATGTGCTGCGCCATGGCTACTCCTCCTCCATGACCACGTGGCGGAACGCGCCGCCCTCGTAGATGCCGTAGCTGTGCGAGCCGTCCTTGGGGATGCTCACGCTACCGGGGTTGAAGAGCCACAGGCCCGGGTGCGCGGCGCTTTCCTCGTTAACCTTGATGTGTGTGTGGCCGTAGACGAGCGCGGAACCCTCGGGCAGCGCGGGCGCGTGGTCGACGCTGTTGTGCATGCCGGCGCCAAAGACGTGGCCGTGTGTCAGGAACAGCTCGCGGCCGGTCTCGTCGAACAGCGTGGCGTAGTCGGCCATGACGGGGAAGTCGAGCACCATCTGGTCGACCTCGGCATCACAGTTGCCGCGCACCGCGATGATGCGGTCGGCCAGGGCGTTGAGCAGCGGGATTACGCGCTTGGGGGCGTAATCGCGCGGCAGGTCGTTGCGCGGACCGTGGTAGAGCAGGTCGCCCAGCAGCACGATGCGGTCAGGCTGCTCGGACTCGATGGCGGCGCAGAGGCGCTCGGTCCAATATGCCGAGCCGTGGATATCGGAGGCGATGAGGTATTTCATGGTGGTCCTTTCGGTGGGGTTAATAGGATTGGTGCGGCGCGTCGTTGGCCTGTGTCACTCAAATCGCAGTGCCGCACTCTGAGCCGCCTGCATCACGCGCTGGAGCGGCACATTGTGCTCACGGGCAAGGCGAGCGCAGTCCTCGTACTCGGGCGCTGCACGCTCGCTGCCGTCGGACAGGGTGGCCACTTTAACGGACACCTCGCCCCATGGCGTCGCTACGTGCTCAAAGCGGCGTGGCAGGCAAACACGCTCCATAACCTGGCGGCGGATGCCATTGGTCGTGGTTTCCAAAAAGATAATCGTCTGTAGACGTTCGATATCCTCATGCGAGCAGATCACCTGCAGCTGCCAGCCGGGACGACCTTTCTTGCAATAAACGGGTAGCCAGTGCACCTCGCGCGCACCGGCCTCGCGCAGGCGGTCGGCGGCGTAGGCGAGTACCTCGGGCGACGCATCGTCGATGTCGCATTCCAGCTTGACGATGGTCTCGGGCGCATCGGTCTCGCGAGACAGCGGAGATTTGCTATCGCATGGCATACGGTCCGGCTCCTTTCCGCACGGGCTCGTTTTGTTCATCCAAACGCTAACACATCGGACGTGGCACAAGCGTGACTTTCGTCCGTCACCGCCCTCGCCCCCATCCAAACGTGTACGTCAGCCTCCAAACATGTCATTATTTGTCGGTTTTGGAGGCTGACGTACACGTTTTGAGAGCAAGCGAGGCCGCACCACGCGCCGCGCAACCTTTCCAATCGATTTCGATCCCCGGCGTGCCCGGCGTGTTGAGAGCTGCGCCATTACAATGAAGCGGATTCGCTTGACGCAAAGGAACCGCTATGCCCATGTGCCCGCTGGTCGATTGCCATACCCACACCTCGTTCTCGGACGGGCATGCCTCGTTTGAGGACAACGTCCGTGCCGCTGCTACGCCCGGCAGCCGCGTCATGGTCTCGCCCGATCACCTTACCCAGCCTGACAGCATGGACGCCAACTGCGAAGTGCAGGTTACTGAGGGCGACCTGCCGGCACATCGTCTGGCTTTTGAGGATGCTCGCAAGCTTGCCGCGCAGATTGCGCCGGAGCTCAGCTTTATCTATGGCTTTGAATGCGATTGGTACGAGGGCTGCGAGCCTTTGGTTGAGCGCTGGTCCCAGGGCGCCGTCGTACTCCTGGGCAGCGTGCATTGGATTGGCAACCCAGGCGATATTGCGGCAGGTGTTGCGGGCACGGCGGGGACGGAGGACATCGCTCGTCCCGATACGCCCGATTCGCGCTGCGGCTGGATCGACGATGACACCGACCTGCATGTTTGGGAAAACTTAGGCGTGCGCGGCGTGTGGGAGCGCTATGTCGATGACTGGTGCCGCGCTTGCGAGAGCCCGCTCAACTTTGATGTGATGGCTCACCCCGACCTGGTCATGCGCTTTTCGAAGGAAGGCTTTGCGCCCGACTTTGACCCCGCACCGTTTTGGCAGCAGATGGCAGAGTGCGCGCACGATACGGGCCGCCGCGTTGAGGTCTCGACGACCGCACCGCGCAAGGGCTTGGGCGACTACTACCCCGCAACCGGTCTTTTGCGCTGCTTTGCCCATGCCGAAGTGCCGATCACCTTTGGCTCGGACGCACACCGCGCCTGCGACATCTGCTGGAACATCCGCGAGGCCCAGGCGCACGCCTACGACTGCGGTTATCGAACCTTCGACATCCCCCACGCCACCGGCGAATGGGAATCCACGCCCCTCGCCTAACTGGTCGTTTAAGAACGTCCCCAATGACTAGTGGCGGCGGGCGTTGAGTTCGCCGGCTAGCTCGTCGAGGGTGATACCGTAGCGCTCGAGCGTCACGAGCAGGTGGTAGACCAGGTCGCCGGCCTCGTAGCGGATGTGATCGTGATCGTTATCCTTGCAGGCCATGATCACCTCGCTTGCCTCCTCGGCAAGCTTCTTGAGCAGCTCGTCCTCGACATCGGTCAGCAGACGCGCGGTATAGCTCTCCTGCGGCGATGCATCATGACGACCGTGAATCACCTCGGCCAGACCTGTCAGCGTCTCTCCGATATTTCCATCCTGAACGTTTGCGGTGCGCACACCCATAGTTCAATCCTTTCTGGTGGCCGAGCGTCTAATCGAGCGCCCGCCCTACGCGAGTTTCTTAAAGAAGCAGGTACGGTTGCCGGTGTGGCAGGCCGGACCCGGCGAGTCGACCTTGACCAGCAGCGTATCGCTATCGCAGTCGGCCCAGAGCTCCTTGACCTCCTGCATGTTGCCGCTTGTCGCGCCCTTGTTCCAGAGCTCCTGGCGGCTGCGGCTCCAAAACCACGTGGTCCCGGTCTTGAGCGTCAGCCCCACCGATTCCTCGTTCATCCAAGCAACCATAAGCACCTCGCCGGTGTCATACTGCTGAACCACGCAAGGAATCAGCCCCTGGGCGTCGTACGTTAACTTTGAAGGATCGACTGTCTCTTCCATTTCTCTCCCCAATTCAAACCCCACAGGTCGGCGAGGGTTGTCCAAGTGCCCGAGATTCCGAGCGACAAGCCCGACGACGCGTACTTTGGTACGCGAGGAGGGTTGGAGCCGGAAGGTCGGGTGCTTGGCCAGCCCGCAGCGCTAAAAGTCCAGCCTCACAGGGATACCCTGGCTGGCCATGTATTCCTTTACCTGGCGAATGCTGAACGTTCCAAAGTGGAAGACGCTTGCCGCCAGCACGGCGTCGGCCTCTCCCTCGATCACGCCCTCGGCAAAATGCTCAAGCGTACCGACGCCGCCGCTCGCGATGACGGGGATTGGCACCGCGCGCGCCACGGCGCGGGTGAGCGCCAGGTCAAAGCCGGCCTTGGTGCCGTCGCGGTCCATACTGGTGAGCAGGATCTCACCAGCGCCGCGACGGGCCGCCTCCTCGGCCCACGCCACCGCATCGATGCCCGTGGCGTTGCGACCACCCGCAGTAAAGACCTCCCACTTGTCGGCACCCGGCTCGCCCGGAAGCCCCACGCGCTTGGCATCGATCGCCACGACCACGGCCTGACTGCCAAACGCCGCGGCCGCCTGACTGATGAGCGACGGGTCGCGCACGGCGGCGGAGTTGAGCGACACCTTGTCGGCGCCGGCGGCCACCATGGTCCGCATGCCCGCCAGGTCGCGGAAGCCGCCGCCCACGGTATAGGGAATGGCGAGTTCCTCGGCCGCGTGCGCCGCCATCTCGATGGTCGTCGCGCGGTTGTCGCTTGTCGCGGTGATGTCCAAAAACACTACCTCGTCCGCACCTTCGCGGTCGTAGGCGCGCGCCAGCTCCACCGGGTCGCCCGCATCGCGCAGGCTCACAAAGTTCACGCCCTTCACCACGCGGCCGTCCTTGACGTCCAGGCAGGGAATCACACGTTTGGTAAGCATGGGCTACTCCTCCCCTCGGGCGGCGGCAAGCGCCTGGGCCAGCGTAAAGTTGCCCTCGTAGAGCGCGCGCCCGGTAATGGCGCCCTCTATCGCATCCTCGCCCACCGCGGCAAGCGCGCGAATATCGCCGAGTGTCGAGATGCCGCCCGACGCCACGACGGGAAAGCCCGCGACCTGCGCCACGTGGCGATATGCCGCTACGTCGATGCCAGTCTGCATGCCGTCGCGCGCGATGTCGGTGTAGACCAGGTGCTTAAAGCCCAGCTCGGTGAGCTGCGCCACGGCATCGTCGAGCGCCACGCCCGCGCCGTCGCGCCAGCCGTTCACCTTAACCTGGCCATCGCGCGCAGCGATGTCTGCCACCAGCAGCTCGCCAAAGCCGCGGGCCGCCACCTCGGCAAAGCCCGGCTCGGTCACGAGCACCGTGCCCAGCGCAATGCGATGCGCGCCGTAGCCAGCCAGCTCGTCGATACGCGCGAGCGAGCGAACGCCGCCGCCCACGTCCACAGACAGACCGTCGACGCCGCAGATGGCCTTAATCGCCGCCGAGTTGGCAGCGCATGTGTCCTCGTCCTCGCCAAAGGCAGCGGACAGGTCGACGACGTGCACCCAGCTTGCGCCCTGCTCGGCAAACGAGCGAGCAACGGCCACGGGGTCGTCGGAATATACCTTGCAGCGGCTGCGGTCGCCGCGCTCAAGGCGCACGACCTTGCCGCCGATCAGATCGATTGCGGGAAACAGGATCATCGGCCAGCCTCCTCGACGATGTTGACGAAGTTCTTAAGGATGCGCTGACCCAGCGCGGAGGATTTCTCGGGATGGAACTGGCAACCCCACACGTTGCCATGACGCACGATGCACGGGAAGCTCCGCGTATAGTGCGTGCGCGCCAGCACATCGGCGGCATCGGCGTCGTCGGCCACCGCATAACTGTGGGTGAAGTACATGTTGGCACCCTCGGCAAAACCAGCAAGCAGCGGATCGGCCGCGCCGGCGGGCGTCATGTGCACCTGGTCCCAGCCCACGTGCGGCACCTTCAGGCGGCTCGACTCCAAGCGCGTGCACGAGCCGCGCATAATACCCAGGCCATCGACCCAGGGACCGCCAGCCTGCTCGGAGGCGTTGCCGTCCGCAGCAACGCCCTCGTCCGCAGACACGCCCTCGTTGCCGCGCTCAAAAAATAGCTGAAGGCCCAGGCAGATGCCGAGCAGCGGAGTTCCAGCGGCGACGGCATCGAGCACTGCATCCGCCTCGCCGCTCTGGCGCATAAAGGCGATCGCGTCATAGAACGCGCCCACGCCCGGGATGACAAGGCCGTCGGCATTGCGGATCTGCTCCGGATCGTCCGACGTGCAGGCGGCGGCACCAGCGCGCGCAAGCCCGCGCGCAACGCTCGACAAGTTGCCCTTGTGGTAGTCGGCCACCACGATCTTCGGTTCGCCCACGCGACCCTCCTTTTCCCCATTCAAAACCTGCCAAAAAGGGACAGGTTTATTTTGGTCGGTTAAACGTTCGCCCACTGCATGAGACGGCATTTCCGCAGATAAAACCTGCCAAAATAAACCTGTCCCTTTTTGGCAGGTTATTACAGTGAACCCTTGGTGCTGGGGATGCCCTGCACGCGGGGATCGAGTTCGCAGGCGTGGCGCATCGTGCGACCTACGGCCTTAAAGGCGGCCTCGATAATGTGATGCGAGTTACCGCCCGCCAGCTCGCGCACGTGCAGCGTAAGTTTGGCATCGCGCGCAAAGGCGTAGAAGAACTCGACGGCCAGCTCGGTATCGAAGCTGCCCACGCGCTCGGTCGGCACGGGCAGCTCGCAGTAGGCCTGCCCGCGGCCCGAAATATCAACAGCAGCCATCACGAGCGTCTCGTCCATGGCAATCGCCGCGTCGGCAAAGCGTGTAATGCCCGCCTTGTCGCCCAACGCTTGGCAAAACGCCTCGCCCAGCACGATGCCCGTGTCCTCGACGGTGTGATGCGCATCGACCTCGACGTCGCCCACCGCGTGCACCGTCAGATCGAACAGACCATGGCGGCCAAAAGCGTTGAGCATGTGGTCGAAAAACGGCACGCCGGTCGAGATGTCGCACACGCCAGATCCGTCCAGGTCGAGCTTTACGACAATGTCGGTCTCGCCCGTCTTGCGGGTTACCTCGGCATAGCGGTCCATCTACATCTCCTCCTTCACCAGCGCGGCAAACGCAGCCAGCACCTCGTTGTTTTCCTGCGGGGTGCCCACGGTAATGCGCAGGCAGTCCGCGAGCCCCGGCGCGTAGCTAAAGTCGCGCACCAAAATTGAATACTCGTCGCGCAGGCGCTCGCGCACGTGCGTGGCATGCGGCGTGCGCACGAGCACAAAGTTCGCCGCGCTCGGCCACGCCTCCACGGGCAGACCCTCGGCAGCCATTGCGTGCAGGGCACACAGTTCGCGCTCGCGCTCGGATGCAACCTGTGCTACCACGGGTGCGTACGCATCGCGGGCACGCACGCAGGCAAGCGCGGCGGCCTGGCTCAGCACGTTAACCGAGTAGATCTGGCGAATTGCCGCAAACACATCGATGGCCTCGGGCGCCGCGATCACATAGCCCAGACGCGTGCCGGCGGCGCCGAACGCCTTGGACAGCGTATGCAGAATCACCAGGTTGGGATGCTCGGCGATAAGCCCCTGCGCCGTAGTAGCCGCGCCAAACGAATCGTCGGCAAACTCAACGTAGGCCTCGTCGACCATGACCATGCCGGGGCACGCATCGCACAGGGCCGCGACAAAGTCGAGCGGCGTCACATCGCCCGTGGGGTTATTGGGCGAGGTCACGATCGCCAGATTGCACTCGGGCGCCGCTGCGAGCACAGCCGCTTGGTCGAGCTCAAAGGTCGCCGGATCGCGCCATACATCGCGCACCTCGGTCTGACAAAGCGACGCAAAGAATGCGTACTCGCTAAAGCACGGCGGGCAGTTGAGCAGGGTCCGCCCCGCGCCGCCAAACGCCAGCAGGTAGTTATAGAGCAGCTCATCGCCGCCGTTTCCCGCGCAAATATTCTCACGCGCCACGCCATGCCAGGCAGCGAGCTCATCGCGCAGGTCGTTGGACATGGGATCGGGATAGCGGTTGAGCGGCGTGGCAGCCAAGGCCGCATCAACCGCCTCGCGCACGCCAGCAGGTACGGGATAGGTGTTCTCGTTGGCCGAAAGATTGATGCGCGTGGGCGTAAAGTTGGGATCGTAGGGCTCGATACCGGCCAAGTAGGGCTGGACGAGCTCCTTCATGCGCGGCGTGAGTTCGGCCATGTTAAGCCTCCTCGCCGGTCGCGCCAGCGGAAGTCAGGTCCACGCCCTCGGCGACCGTCGCGGTCGTATCACCCGGCCAGGCGACCTTGGTCAGGTCGGCCGCGGCCAGCGACTCGGCACTCACGGCACCCTCGCCCTGCTCCAGCACGCGGCGGCGCAGTGCGGCCGAAAGCGCGTGCGCCCACAGGCCCTCGGCCTCGGCCAGGCGCTGCGTCGCGGGAGCGTCGGAGAGCAGACCCTCGGGCGTATAGCAAATGACGCTCGAGCGCTTAACGAACTCTTCGACCGAAAGCGGGTTGGAGAACATGGCCGTGCCGCCGGTCGGCAGCGTGTGATTGGGGCCGGCAACATAATCGCCAAGCGGCTCGGAGCTCCAAGCGCCCACAAAGATGGCGCCGGCGTTGCGAATGCCGCCAAGCAGGCCCATCGCATCCTTGCAGTGCAGCTCCAGGTGCTCGGGCGCCACGGTGTTCACGGCCTCGACGGCGGCAGCCATATCGGCGGCCACCACGATGGTGCCTTCGTTGTCGAGCGAAGCGCGCGTGATCTCGGCACGCGGGGACTGCGTCACCAGAATGTCGATACCCGCCTCGACCTCACGCGCAAACTGCTCGTCGCAGGTCACCAGATAGCAGGCTGCCAGCGGATCGTGCTCGGCCTGAGCCATCAGGTCTGCCGCGACCACCATGGGCTTGGCCGTAGCATCAGCCAGCACGCAGACCTCGGACGGGCCAGCGACCATGTCGATTCCGACGTCGCCCGAGACAATCTGCTTAGCCGCGGCGACAAAAGCGTTGCCCGGGCCGGTGATCTTGTCGACGCGCGGAATGGTCTCGGTACCGTACGCCAGCGCGGCCACGGCCTGAGCGCCGCCCACCATATAGATCTCGTCCACGCCGCCGAGCTTGGCCGCCGCGAGCGTGTAGGGGCTGATCAGGCCATCCTTTTGCGGCGGAGTCACCATGACCACGCGCTTGACACCAGCAACCTTGGCGGGAATGGCGTTCATGAGCACGGTGGAGGGATACTGAGCGCGACCGCCCGGCACGTAGATGCCGGCCGCCGCGAGCGGGGTCACCTTAACGCCGAGCATCGTGCCGTCCACACGCGTGGTAAACCAGCTCTGCTCGACCTCGCGTTGGTGGAACTCGCGAATCTGACGCGCGGCCTTCTCGAGCGCGGCGACAAAGGCCGGATCAAGACCTTCGAGCGCGGCATCGATCTGCTCTTGCGGCAAGCGGAAGCTCTGCAGCTCGACACCGTCAAAACGCTGACAGTAATCGCGCACCGCGGCATCGCCGTTGGCACGCACGTTGGCCACGATATCGCGGGCGGCGTCGACGATGTTTTGCGGCAGCACGCCCTTGCGGTTGAGCTGGTTAGTAACGAGGCGCTCACCGGGAGCAAGCTTGATGGTCTTCATATCGGTATCCCCTATCGGTCGAGGTTGTGTTCGAAAAACGAGAGTCCGGGCGGCGGCGCCAATCGGCCCGCAGCCCGTACGTTGGGGCGCCCGTGCGCGCTCGCGCTATTGTGCCGAGCCCGCGACGGGCTCAAAATGCTTGTCCTTAACGGCCACGGCCAGGCGATCTGCCAGATTGCGTACGCGCGGATCCAGACGCGCGGCACCCGGATTGACAAAGAAGCGGGCCGTACAGTCCATGATGCGACCAGTGATGACCAAGTCGTTGTCGCGCAGCGTGGCACCCGTGGCGGTAATATCCACGATGCGATCGGCCATGCCGACGATGGGTCCCAACTCGATATTACCGTGCAGAGAAACGATGTCGGCGTTCACGCCGCGCTCGGCATACCAGGCACTCGCGATGCGCGGGTACTTGGTTGCCACGCGAAGCGACCCGCGGCGGGCATAGTTGCGCTCGGCCTGACCGGCGCGCCACGCGGGCTCCGCCTCGATAAAGGTGCACAGGCCATAGCCCAGGTCGACCAGCTGCAGCAGGTTGAGATCTGCCTCGATGAGCGAGTCCCAACCGCAGATGCCGCAGTCGGCGCCGCCGCAGCCCACAAAGGCGGGCGCGTCGCTGGGGCGCACAATGACAAACTCGATATCTCCGACCACGCCCTCGCCGGCACGCGTGTCGCGACCGCGCACGATCAGGTGACGGCCGGGGTCACGCAGCTCAGAGACATCCAAGCCCGCGGCCTCGAGCACGTCGAGCGTGTCGGCCTTAAGCGAGCCCTTGGGCACGGCGATGCGCAGCGGGCCCTCGGCGCCATGGCCCGCGGCGTGATCGCCGTCGGAAGCGGCGTCCTCGGCCGAGGTGCGCGCTGACTCCAGACGCTCGAGCGAAAAGGCGAAGCCCGCCGCCGGTACCTCGATGCCGTTGCCAAATGCGCCGGTAAAGATGGAGTCGTAGCGACCGCCCGAGCCCACCGGGTCGGGCAGACCGCCGGCATAGGCCTTAAAGACCAGACCCGTGTAGTAATCGAAAGAGTTCATGATGGAGAAGTCGAACGACAGCACCTGAGCGTCCTCGGGAGCCAGGCCATCGACCAGGGCACGCAATTCGCGCGTCAGCGGCGCGGCGATACCGGCAGCCTCCAGCAGTGCGTCCACGCGATCGAGCACTTCGGGGCCACCGTGTAGGCGCGGCAGCTCGCTAATGGCGGCCTTGACGGCATCGGACTCGACGCTTACCGCCACGCGGGCATCGAGGCCCACAAAGTCGTTGGCGTGCACGCAGCGCAGGGCCTCAGCGGCCAGCTCGCGATCCTCGCACGCCGCAAGCAGCTCCTTAAACGGACGCACGCTACCTGCGATAATGCGCGCATCGGGCAGCGCGAGCTTGCGCACCGCCTCGGCCACGAGCGAGACGATCTCGACATCGCCCGCGGTGTCGCCTACACCGATAAGCTCAAAGCCCAGCTGCGTAAACTGACGCGAGCCACCGGCATTGCGTTGGCACTCGCGGACCACCGGCGCCTCGTAGCGAAGGCGTAGGGGCAGGTCGGCCGCGCGCATGCGGGTCGAAACCAGGCGAACGATCGGCAGCGTGTTATCGGGACGGACCACCAGCAGGCGACCGTCGTCATCAAAGAGCTTAAACGGCGTATCCGCAATGCGGCCGCCTTCCTCGAGCGAACCCTTGTCCTCGAGCAGCGGTGTCTCGACCGGAAGGTAATGATGCTCCCTGAAGCAGCCCTTCACCGTACATGCGATCTCCTCGCGCGCCTGAGCCTCCTCGGGCAATATGTCCCGGAATCCCCACGGTGTGGCCGTCATCTGGTGAGCCTCCTCATGCTGTGTTTCGTATAGAACAGAAGACCGGCATAGCTCCGCCGGTCTTCTGGGTACTTTAGCATACTAGAGTGTTTGCGGGGAGAATCGTCCTCCTCGGCTCATAGCGTATTCATTTGGAAACATAGGGCAAGCGGTTAGCAGCAGTCTCTTGTCACAACGCAAAAAGGGCGCCCGCGCAATTGCGGACGCCCTTGTGCAGGGTCGAGATATCAACCAGCCAAGATATCGGACCCGTGACCAGCTCTTAGTAGTCGAACTGGTGGTAGTAGCGGCGGTACTTGAGGTTGTGCTTGGTGACCAGCTCGTAGTTGCGCGCGAGGCGGTCGGTGGTCAGCACGGACAGGATCCAGGGGGACACGATGACGCGGAAGTCGTCGTCCAGGCCCGGGATCGCGTACTCGGCGGTGTCGATGATGACGTAGTCCTCGTCGCCGGTCACGCCGCTGGTGAGGAAGGCGCGGACGCGCTCGTCGAGGGCGCGGCACTCGTCCTCTCCCATGAACAGGAACACCGGGACGCCGGGCTCGAGCAGCTCGAGCGTGCCGTGGAAGAAGTCGTGCGAGGTGATGTGGCGGATGCGCTTCCACTGCATCTCCTCGAGAAGGCACATGGAGTACAGGATGGTCTCGCCCCACAGCGCGCCCGAGCCGATGAACATGGTGTAGTCGGCCAGCGCGTACTTCCTGGCGAGCTCCTCGGCGCGCGGCTCGAAGCGCTTGCGGATGTCGAGCATGTCCTTCCAGACGTCCTTCGTCTGCTCGATGAACAGGTCGAACTTGGGGAAGCAGCCGCGGCGGTTGAGCAGGCGCAGGCCGAAGCAGTCGGCGAGGTAGTAGCCCTTCTCGCAGCCGCCGGCGCCGTGGTCGGAGGCCATCATGACGCAGTTCTCGGCGCCCACGGCCTGCCCGATCTTGCCCTCGGGGTTGGTCATGGCGAAGACGCGCACGCCCATCTCCCTCATCTTGCCGACGGCCTCGAGCACCTCGGGGGTGGTGCCGGACTCGGAGGCGGTCAGCACGACGGACCTGTCGGTCATGCGCTTGTGGCCCATGACGTTCCACTCGGCGGCGTGGATCAGGTAGACCTCGAGGTCGCGGTCGCCGAACTTGTTCATGAGGTACTCGAGCTGCATGAACTCGTCCCAGGTGCCGCCGACGCCCATCAGGAAGACGGCGTCGTAGCCCTCCTCGTGCACGCGGTCGGCCAGGGCGGTCATCTTCTTGCCGGCCTCGTAGACGTTCCTGCCGTCCTCGAGGTAGCCCTCCTGGTCGAAGTGCATGATCTCGATCTTCTCGGTCTCCTTCAT
>CAJJZO010000027.1 GCA_905197585.1 uncultured Collinsella sp. | reverse complement strand
CCCGACGGAAAACCCGAATGAGTTGGCGGGAATGCGATAGAACGTTTCGTTACAGGCAATTTCGAGTGAAACGAACGAGAGCGCTGAAACAGCGGCGATGACAAGGATGTCACGGAAAATACAGGCAACCGTTCCCGTCGCAAGATCGGTTTGGTCGATAAGTCCCGAAACCAAGGGCTCGACAAGAAGTATGACGGCGGTAGCACCGAGCGCCGAATAAGAAAGGACCCATAGGGAATTGTCCTCATTTACGAGCAATTGATTCGTAATCCATGCAGCTACCATGCCGAGCGGGATGAGGAGCGTCGCGCACCAAAAGACGCGGGCAATGGGCGGCTTTTCATTGTGTTTGATTGAAAAATACACGCGCACGACGACGGTGGCCACGATAAGGACGGCGATGAATATGGGCAGATTGGCCATGTCGCTCGAAGTGATTTCAAGGGGGATATCTTCGGTCATGGACGTTCCTCTGTTACAGCAAATTAAGTTCAGTAGTAGATTACTGTAACCTTTCCACGACATTTCGAGAAACAAAGCACCCGATACGCAAAGCTAAAGGTCTGCGAATCTTGTATTACGAACATCTGTGCGCGTCGAGTGCGCTAAACTCATCGACAGTATGATTCGATGCAATAGGAGGCAAGGAGCTTCCATGTCTGATTCTTCTATCGTTATTCGCGGCGCTCGTGAGCACAACCTCCGTGATATCGATGTTTCCATTCCGCGTGACCAACTCGTGGTCATTACCGGTCTTTCTGGCTCGGGCAAGAGTTCGCTGGCATTTGACACTATCTATGCCGAGGGCCAGCGTCGATACGTCGAGAGTCTTTCGAGCTATGCGCGCCAGTTCTTGGGCCAGATGGACAAACCCGACTTGGATTCAATCGACGGCCTTTCGCCGGCGGTGTCGATCGACCAAAAGACGACGTCTAAAAACCCTCGCTCGACGGTTGGCACCGTAACCGAGATTTATGACTATCTGCGCCTGCTGTTCGCCCGTGTGGGCACCCCGCACTGTCCCGAATGCGGCCGCGTCATTGAGCGCCAGACGACCGACCAGGTTGCCGACAAAGTCTTGGCGGCGGGGGAGGGTCGCCGCGCGTTTGTGCTGGCACCGGTGGTGCGCGGGCGAAAAGGCGAGTACACCAAACTGTTTGAGGACCTTCGCGCCGAGGGCTTTAGCCGCGTGCGTGTCGACGGCGAAGTGCGCTCGCTCGATGATCCGATCGATCTGGACAAGAAGTTCAAACACGATATCGAGGTCGTAGTCGACCGCATCGTGATCCGTGAGAATTCTCTGGGCCGTATCGCCGAGTCTGTTGAACAGGCGACTGCCTTGGCGCACGGTAATGTGAACGTATACATGCTGCCCGATCGCGACGCTCCCGAGGGGACCGAGGGCGAGCTACTGGAGTATTCGTTGGCTCTGGCATGCCCGGAGCACGGGCACTCCATCGACGACCTACAACCCCGCGACTTTTCGTTCAACGCTCCCTATGGCGCATGTCCTGAGTGCGACGGCCTGGGCTTTAAGAAAACCGTTGATGCCGAGGCGCTGATTGAGGATCCCTCGAAGTCCATTGCCGACGGAGTCTTTGGTAGCCTGTTTGGCAATTCGAACTACTATCCGCAGATTTTTGCTGCGGTCTGCAAACACTTTAAGGTGAGCGCCGATACGCCGTGGGGGGACTTGCCCCCTCGCGTGCGTCGTGCGTTTTTGGATGGCATGGGCGACACGAAGATTTCGGTCGACTATCAAAAGCTCGATGGGCGTCGCAGCCAGTGGGATACCAAGTTTTCGGGCGTTCGCAACATCCTGTACGAACGCTATACCGAGACGACGAACGAGAACACCAAGGCGCGCCTGGAGAAGTACATTCGCGAGGAGCCGTGCTCGACCTGCCACGGCGCTCGTTTGCGCTCCGAGATGCTTGCCGTCACCGTGGGCGGCAAGTCCATTTACGAGGTTTGTTGCCTGTCGTGCCGTGAATCGCTCGAGTTTTTTGAGGGCCTGGAACTCACCGAGCGCCAACAGTTTATCGGCGGCCGTATCGTCAAGGAAATCCTGGAGCGCTTGCGTTTTCTGGTCGATGTTGGACTCGACTATCTGACGCTCGATCGTGCCTCGGCGACGCTTTCCGGTGGCGAGGCGCAGCGTATTCGACTGGCAACGCAGATCGGCGCGGGTCTCATGGGCGTGCTCTATATTCTGGACGAGCCCTCGATCGGTCTTCATCAGCGTGACAACGAGCGCCTGATTAAGACGCTCGAGCGCCTGCGCGATATCGGCAATACCGTTATCGTTGTCGAACACGACGAGGATACAATCCGAGCCCCCGACAACCCGATCGACATGGGGCCCGGCGCCGGTGTCAACGGCGGGCACGTAGTCGCGGCGGGAACGCCTGCTGATATCATGGCGTGTCCTGAGTCGATGACGGGCGCTTACCTGACCGGCAAACGAATGATTCGGGTGCCTGATGAACGGCGCAAGCCCGGTCGCGGCTGCCTTAAAATTACGGGCGCTCGAGCCAACAACCTCAAAAACGTTACTGCCAAGATCGAGTTTGGTACGCTTACGGTTGTTACCGGCGTGTCGGGATCGGGCAAGAGCTCCCTGGTTACCGACACCATTGCGCCTGCCCTTACGAATGCCATTCACCGCTCGACGCGCCCTGTGGGTCCGTATAAGAAAATCGAGGGCATTGAGTGTATCGATAAGGTTATCGATATCGACCAGTCGCCGATTGGCCGTACGCCGCGTTCCAACCCTGCTACCTATATCGGCCTGTGGGATGATCTTCGCGCACTGTTTGCGAGTACGCCGGAGTCGAAGGCGCGCGGCTACTCGCCGGGTCGTTTCTCCTTTAATGTGAGTGGCGGGCGCTGTGAGGCGTGCAAGGGCGACGGGCAGATCAAGATCGAGATGCACTTCCTTCCCGATATCTACGTCCCCTGCGAAGTTTGCGGCGGTAAACGCTACAACCGCGAGACACTCGAGGTCACCTACCGTGGCAAGACCATCTCGGACGTGCTCGACATGAGCGTCACCGAGGCGCTGGCCTTCTTTGGGAATATCCCGCAGATTAAGCGCAAGCTCCAGACGCTGTACGATGTAGGCTTAGGCTACGTGAGCCTGGGCCAGCCCGCCACGACGCTCTCGGGCGGCGAGGCGCAGCGTGTGAAGCTCGCCAAGGAGCTTCATCGACGCCAGACGGGCAAGACGTTCTATATTTTGGACGAGCCGACGACCGGTCTTCATTTTGAGGACGTCCGCCAGCTGCTCGATGTGCTGCAGCGCTTGGTCGATGCGGGCAACACGGTGCTGGTGATTGAGCACAACCTTGATGTCATCAAGGTTGCCGACCGCCTGATCGATATGGGTCCCGAGGGCGGTAACGGCGGCGGAACCGTCGTGGTTTCGGGTACACCGGAGCAGGTTGCGGACTGTCCGCAGAGTTATACGGGCAAGTTTTTGGCGCCGTTGCTCAGGCGTGACCGGGAGCGCCAGGCTCAACTTGATGCTCAATAAATAGGCGATTCAGTTTATGGGCGCCATCGACTCCTCGTGATTCGATGGCGCTTGCTGTGCCGAAGTGACGTATGCAGCCGAATTGGACATATACTTAATCCTTGCGTCCGAATGCGAGGGAAAGGATATGTCATGGCAAAGGCTGTAAAGACGCCAAAAACCAATGCGATGCGCGAGCTGGAAAGCGCCGGCATTTCCTATGTTCTACATACGTACGAAGACGATGGTGATGAGTCGGTGGGCCTGGGTGTCGCGATTTCGGAGCAGCTTGGCGAGGAGCCCGGTCAAGGATTTAAGACTTTGGTCTGCGTGACACCGTCCAACGACTATGTCGTGTGCTGTATCCCTGTTGCCGACGAGCTCGATCTAAAGTCCGCCGCGCGTGCCGCGGGGGAGAAGTCCTTGGCCATGATGCATGTGAAGGATTTGCTTGCGGCGACTGGCTACGTTCGCGGCGGCTGCAGCCCGGTCGGTATGAAAAAACGCTACCGGACGCTCATTGATGAGACATGTGTCCTTTGGGATACCATTTTTATTTCGGGAGGCAAGCGTGGTTATCAGCTCGAGCTTGCACCCGATGATTTAATTGCATTTTGCGGGGCGACGGTTGCCGCGATTACGAGAGAGGACTGAGCGATGCCGCAGGAAGAATTGAAGCGCGGAGCTCATTTTGCAAAAGAATCTGCGCCTCAGACACCCTCATCCGAAGCTTCTTCGTCGCGAGATGACACTGACGACATGGGCTCGTCGGACTACTCCACGGTTGGTCGTTCCGCCGGGCTTATGACCATCCTGACCATCGTGTCTCGCGTCACCGGTTTTATCCGCACGTGGGCAATGGCGGCCGCTATCGGCATGTCGCTACTCTCGTCCTCCTATCAGGTCGCCAACAACCTGCCCAATATGCTCTACGAACTCGTGATGGGCGGCATGCTCGTGACGGCGTTTTTGCCCGTGTACATGGGCGTGAGGCGTGAGCAGGGTCGCGAGGCCTCGAACGAGTACGTGGGCAACCTGCTCGGCATTCTGCTTTTGGTGCTGGGTGGCATTTCGTTGCTGGGGACCGTGTTCGCCCCGGGCTTTATCTGGACGCAATCGTTCCTTTCGGGTGACGGCGGCAGCATGGATACCGCTGCGTTCATGTTCCGTTTCTTTGCCATCCAGATTCTGTTTTATGGTTTGGGCTCGGTGTTCTCGGGCGTTCTCAACGCACACCGCGACTACTTCTGGTCGACGTTTGCCCCGGTCCTCAACAATGTGATCGTCATTGCGAGCTTTATGGGTTTTGCGCCCGTGTCCGCACAGTTTGGCGAACGTGCCGGCATCATCTTGATTGCGGCCGGTACGACCCTCGGTGTCTTTGTTCAGATGGCATGTCAGATCCCCGCGCTTGGCAAGCACGGCGTGCATCCCCATATCCATATCGACTTTAAGGACCCCGCACTGCGCCAGACGATTGCGCTCGGTATCCCGACGCTGCTCGCCACGGTGTGCATGTTTGTCTCGACTTCTATCACCAACGCTGCCGCGCTGGTGGTCCAGCCCGAGACGGGTCCTTCCGTCATCGCCTATGCGCGCCTGTGGTACACGCTGCCCTACGCGCTGATTGCCGCCTCGCTTTCGACGGCGCTCTATACCGAGCTCTCTCACGACGCACAGGAGAAGGATTACGACAGCGTTCGCACGGGCATTTCGCGTGGCGTCGCCCAGATGCTGTTCTTCCTGATTCCGTTCGCACTGTACCTGATTGTCTTCGCACGTCCGCTCAATATGATCTACTGTGCTGGCAAGTTCGATGAATCCGGCGTGGCGCTGGTGTCCGAGTACCTTGTCTACCTGGCGCTCTCGCTGCCGCTCTACGGCGTGGTCGTGTTGATGCAGAAGAGCTTCTCTGCCTTGCTCGACATGAAGCCCTATAGCCGCTATTGCCTGTATTCCGCCATCGGCCAGGCCGGCTCGGTTCTGCTGTTTGGCGTTGTGCTGGGCTTCGGTATGCCGGCAATCGCGCTTTCGTATGTCGTCGACTACGTGATCTTGGTCGGCTGTTCGCTGTGGTGGCTGCGTCGTCGCCTGCGTGGCCTTCAGGTCAAATCTATCCTACATGGCGGTTTCTTTGGCCTTTTGCTCGGTGGCCTAGGTGCTGCCGCAGGCGCCGGCGTCATGTGGGCGCTTGAACACTTTGTCGGGGCACTTGGCGGCTCGATTCTGATTACTCTTGGCTACGTTTGCGTTGCGGGTGTCGCCTCGCTTGTTGTTACCTTTGGCCTTGCCGTCGTCCTTAAGATGCCCGAGGTCTCGGCGCTGCTTCGTCGCAAGTAGGTGCGCGTGGCCGGTCACGACAACATACCAACGCTTGCCGAGCAGGTTTCGCGCGTTCCCACACAGCCCGGATGCTACCTTTGGAAGGATGCCAAGGGCGATGTCATCTACGTGGGCAAGGCGAAAAACCTGCGCGCCCGCATGCGTCAATACGTGACACTGCAGGATGAGCGTCAAAAGATCCCGCTGATGATGCAGCTGGTGGCGAGCTTTGACTACATCGTTGTCGAAACCGAGCATGAGGCGCTTGTACTCGAGCGCAACCTGATCGGCCAGTACCATCCGTACTTTAACGTCGACCTCAAGGATGACAAGAGCTACCCCTTTATCGCCATTACAAAGGGCGACCTGTATCCCGCGATCAAATACACGCGTGAGCGTCATAAGCCGGGAACGCGCTATTTTGGACCCTATACCGATAGCCGTGCGGCACGTGAGACGATAGATACGCTGCGCAAGGTTATCCCCATCTGCTCTGCATCCTGTGCGGAGTGGCGTCGTTGTCGCCGTACCATCGAGTCCCACAAGGGCGAGGAAGACATCGTCAATATGATTTGCGCACAAAACGGGCGTCCCTGCTTTGACTACCATGTCGGGCGCGGCCCGGGTGCGTGTGTCGGCGCGATTTCCCCGGCAGACTATGCCAAGAACGTCAAGCGTGTCGAGCGCTTTTTGTCGGGCCATCGCAAGGATGTCGTCGATGAGCTGACCTCCGAGATGACGGATGCCGCCGAGGCGCTCGACTTTGAGCGCGCGGCACGCGTCAAACGTCGTTTGGAGGTCATCAGGGGTCTGGACGATCGTCAGCAAGTCGTTTTTCCCTCCAGTGTCGATATCGATGTCATCGGGTTCTATCGCGAGGAGACCATCTCCGCCGCTTGCGTCTTCGTCGTTCGCGAGGGCCGAACAGTTCGCACCTGCGAGTTCATTCTCGACAAGGGTCTTGATGTTGACGAGGAAGAGCTCCAGTCGGGCTTTCTTAAGCGCTATTACGACGAGACGGCTGATATTCCAGCTGAGGTCAACCTTTCCGTCGAGCTTGAGGATGCGGAGGCGCTGGGGGAGTGGCTTGCGGGCAAGCGTGAGCGTTCCTGCCATCTCCATAGGCCGCAGCGTGGCGAAAAGCACCGTCTGCTCGATATGGCATCCAAAAATGCGCGCCATGCCCTCATGCGCTACATGATGCGAACGGGGTACGCTGACGACCGCACCAATCAAGCGCTCCTGGAGCTCGAAAGTGCGTTGGCGCTGCCATCGCCGCCGTTGCGTATCGAGTGCTTCGATATCTCTACACTGCATGGCACCTTTACGGTCGCCTCGATGGTGGTGTTTACCAACGGGCGCGCCGACAAGAGCCAGTACCGTCGTTTTAAAATTCAGGCCGAATTGGACGAGGCAAACGACTTCGTGTCGATGTCCGAGGTTTTGGGACGACGCTATGCTCCCGAGCGCATGGCCGACGAGCGCTTTGGCTCGCGCCCCGATTTGCTCGTTGTCGATGGCGGTAAGCCGCAATTGACCGCTGCGATCAAGCAACTTGAGGCTCTTGGGCTCGATATACCGGTTTGTGGCTTGGCGAAGGCCGACGAGGAAGTTTTTGTGCCTTGGGACGAGACTCCTGTCGTGCTGCCGACCGGGTCTGCTTCGCTCTATCTAATTAAACAGGTACGCGATGAGTCCCACCGATTTGCCATCACGTTCCACCGTGAGTTGCGCGATAAAGCCATGACGGTTTCGGTGCTCGATGACGTTCCAGGCGTGGGACCCACCAGAAAACGTGCCCTTATGCGCCATTTTGGCTCGATGAAGCGTTTGCGCGCGGCGAGCGAGCAAGAGATCGCGAAAGTTCGCGGCATACCTGCCGATGTTGCCAAGGCGGTCCACGAGGCGCTCGTTGCATGGAATGCCGAGCGCGCCGAGGCGGCGGCTGGCCATTCCGATAGCTAAACACGAGCCAAACAACTGATATACATGATTGCGCGATTTTCAACCATTTATTTCGCCATGATTGCCTGCTGATTTCGGGTTTTATTTACGCTAAAACGTTTGACTAACCCAAGCGAAAACCCTGCTATCCTGCGGGTTGACGAAGACTGATATCTCACCTCGCCGATACATACTGTCTGGCGAATCATTTGTCAATGAATTCGGTGAACGGTAGTAAATACCGTTCAAGCGTATGTATGTATCGGTCGCCGAGCGCGGCACCTCAGTTGGGTCCGTCGGTAGGTAAGGTATATATCGTCCGCAAGTTGCGCGGGGGCAAGTCTAGGTGCTCCCGGGTAAGATTCTCTATTGATAGGAGAAGACATGGCCATCATCAACAAGGGTATGTCCAGGCGTTCGTTCCTCGGCCTCACCGGCAGCGTCGCTGCTGTCGCCGGCCTTGGTCTCACTGGCTGCGGTGGCAGCTCTAGCGACGAGGGTTCCGCTTCCGGCTCCACCGATTCCGCCAACCGTGGCGGCGGCGTGATCACCGCTGGTTCCGCTTACGCTCCGTCCAGCTTCGATCCCGCCAGCACCGGCTCCGCTGTGGGCCTGGGTGCTAACTGGCACGTCGTCGAGGGCCTCTACGGCATCGATTACCACGACTACAGCACCTTCAACGAGCTCGCCACCGACGATCCCAAGTCTGTGGACGACACCACTTTCGAGGTCACCATCCGCAAGGGCGCCAAGTTCTCCGATGGCACCGAGGTCACCGCTGACGATGTCGTTGCCTCCTACACCGCTTGCGCCGCTTCCGCTACCTATGCTCCGTTCTTCCAGCCCTTCGAGTCCATCGAGGCCAAGGACGCCAGCACCGTGACGGTCAAGACTAAGGTCCCCAACTTCTCCCTGCTCAAGGATCGTCTGGCCATCGTCCGCGTTACCCCGGCTACCCAGACCGAGGAGGATCGCGCCAAGCAGCCGATCGGTTCCGGCCCCTGGATGTACGACTCTATCTCCGATACCGAGATCACCCTGGTTCCCAACCCCGAGTACAACGGTGAGTATGCTGCCGAGGATAAGAAGATCCAGTACAGCATCCTGACCGACCCCACCGCTCGCGTTACCGCTCAGCAGGAGGGCTCCACGCTCGTTATGGAGCTCGTTACCGCTGACGCCGTCGACCAGCTCGAGAGCGCCGGCTGCAAGATCGATAACGTTCAGGGTTTCGGCACCCGCTTCATCATGTTCAACGTCGCCAAGGAGCCTTGGAACAACGTCAAGGTCCGTCAGGCTGTCATGTATGCGCTCGACACCGAGAAGATGGTCAGCAACACCTTCGCCGGCCTTGCCACCGCTGCCAGCTGCTACCTGCCCAAGAGCTTCACCAACTATCATGAGGCTTCCACGGTGTACAAGACCGACGCCAAGAAGGCTAAGAAGCTCATCGAGGAGTCTGGCATCACCCCGGGTGCCATCACCCTGCGCACCACCGACAACGAGCAGATTAAGGGCATGGCCGCCCAGGTCAAGAACGACCTCGACGCTCTCGGCTTCGATGTGACCATCCAGACCGATACCTCGCCGGCCACCTACGCTGCCATCGACGGCGGCGAGGCCTACGATATCCTCCTTGCCCCTGGCGATCCTTCCTGCTTCGGCGCCGACCCCGACCTGCTGCTCAACTGGTGGTACGGCGACAACGTCTGGATGCAGACCCGTTGCCCGTGGAAGGAGTCCGCTGAGTGGCAGAAGCTCCACAGTCTCATGGACGAGGCTCTTGCCGCCGAGGGCGACGAGCAGCAGAAGAAGTGGAACGAGTGCTTCGACATCATTGCCGACAACGCCGTTCTGTACCCCGTTGTCCACGTCAAGACCGTCTCCGCTTCCTGGGACGATCCGTCCACTGCGCCCAACGGCGAGGCCCTCGATGGCTTCAAGGGCATCGGCACGACGAGCATGTCCTTCAGGGGCGTTGCGACCGTCAAGGCGTAAGACTCGCTTGAGTCTGTATGCAGGATGTCGGTCATTGGGGCCGTATCCTCATAGTTGAAACAAAGACCCGGGCGGCAACGATGTCGCTCGGGTCTTGTAATGAGTACCCGTACTCATATACCAGTTGGTCCTACCGACAAAAGAAAGGGGAGAGAACGTGAACAACTTGCTACGTTTGATTGGAAGGCGTCTTGTGGCGCTGCCGATCATGGCATTGGGCGTCACCGTCCTGGTGTTCTTCCTTATGTCGTTCTCCAAGACCGACCCCGCCTACACGGCGTTGGGTGACGGTGCCTCGCCCGAGGCGGTTGCCGAGTACCATGAGAAGTATGGTCTGGACGACCCCTGGCCCGTGCGCTACGTGCGCTATATGGGCGATTTGATCCATGGCGACATGGGCACCTATGGTGCTGCTCGCAACTCCGTTGCCAAGCGCATCTCCACGGCCCTGCCCGTCACGATGCAGCTGACCTTTATCGGTCTTGCCATCGGTGCGGTCGTTTCGTTTTTGCTCGGCGTCATCGCGGCACTGTATCGCGACAAATGGCCGGACCAAGTGATCCGCGTCTTTTCCATCGCCGGCTTGGCAACCCCGTCGTTCTGGCTTGCCGTTCTGTTGATCCTGCTGTTCTCTTCCTACCTTAAGGTGCTCCCGGCATCGGGTGCTCTGCCTCACTTCACCACGAATCCGGTTGGCTATCTGGGACGTATGATCATGCCCGCTATCGCCTTGGCATTTCCGCTGACGGGCCAGATGACTCGTATCGTGCGTACCGCCATGGTCGAGGAGCTCGACAAGGATTATGTCCGTATGGCTCGCGGCGCCGGCGTTCCCGAGAAGGTCGTCGTCGGCATCAACGTTCTTCGCAATGCGCTGATCACCCCGGTCACCACCCTCGGTCTTAAGATCGGTTACCTCATGGGCGGCGCCGTCGTCATCGAGGTTATCTTCAACCTCCCCGGCATGGGCACTGCGATTCTGCAGGGCGTTCAGGGCAACGAGGCGAACCTGGTTCAGGGCGTCGTTATCGTCGTTGCTCTCGCCTTCATCATCATCAACATCGTGGTTGACATGCTCTACCTGCTCATCAACCCGCGCATCAGGACGGTGTAGATTATGGTAAAGATTCGAGAGAAGCAAACCGAGCAGCTCGAGAAGGCTGCCTCCAAGGGGCTCAAGCTCGGTGGCTGGAAGAAGATGACGTTGTCTTCTAAGATTGCCGCCGTCGTGCTGGTGCTGGTCGCCCTGACTGCGATTCTGGCGCCCCTTCTTGCCCCCTATAGCCCGGTCGAGATCTTTACGGCTCGCCAGGCTCCCGGCAACGGATTTATCTTCGGTACCGACGATAAGGGTCGCGACATTCTGTCGCGTATGCTCTACGGTGGTCGTTACTCGCTGATTATCGGCTTTGGCGCCACCGCCATGGCTCTGGTCTGCGGCTCGGTCGTGGGCGCCCTTGCAGCGGTTTCGCGCAAGGCCGTCTCCGAGACGATCATGCGTATCCTGGACATCATCATGTCCATCCCGGGCATCGCCCTCGCGGCCGTCTTTGTCTCCATCCTGGGCAACTCCGTGCCGTCGATCATCTTCGCCATCGGCTTTATGTACACTCCGCAGATTGCCCGTATCGTGCGCGCCAACATCGTGTCCGAGTACGGCGAGGACTATGTCCGCGCGGTCATCGTTTCCGGCGCCAAGGCTCCGTGGATTTTGATCAAGCATGTTCTGCGTAACTGCATTGCCCCGATCATGGTCTTCACCGTTACCCTGGTCGCCGACGCCATCATCTTCGAGGCCTCGCTGACCTTCATCGGCGCTGGTATCCAGGAGCCCACCGCTACCTGGGGCAACATCCTCGCCGACGCCCGCGGCGGCGTGCTCGCCGGCCGTTGGTGGCAGGCACTGTTCCCGGGCCTGGCCATCATGATCACCTGCCTGGCGCTCAACATCCTCTCCGAGGGCATTACCGACGCCATGGCCGCTGCTCCCTCCGCCGCCCTGGATCCCACCGATTCCTCCAAGCGTCGCGAGGCCGACCTGCTGGTCTCCGACCCCGTTCGAGCCTACAAGGAGCAGGCCCAGTCCCTCTCCGCTCGCCTTGGCGCCCTGCGCGATGTCGAGCTCAAGCGTGACGATCGCCATGTGCCAGACGAGTCCGTTGAGCCGATCCTTAAGGTCCGCGATTTCTGCATCCAGTATGAGCATCACGGTGATATCAACGTCGTCGACCATGTCAACTTTGACGTCCGTCCTGGTCAGACCATGGGCCTGGTGGGCGAGTCCGGTTGCGGTAAGTCCATCACCACGCTGGCCATCATGGGCCTGACCGACGATGACGAGCACCTTTCCGGCGAGGTCCTCTGGGAGGGCCGTGACCTGCTCAAGATGAGCAAGAAGGAGTGGTTCGGCCTGCGCGGTACCGATATCGCTATGGTCTATCAGGACGCCCTGTCCTCGCTCAACCCCTCCATGCTCATCTCTGCCCAGATGAAGCAGCTCACCAAGCGCGGCGGAACCCGCAGCGCCGAGGAGCTCCTGGAGCTCGTCGGCCTCGATCCCAAGCGCACGCTCGAGAGCTATCCGCACGAGCTTTCCGGCGGCCAGCGTCAGCGTGTCCTGATCGCTATGGCCCTTACCCGCGACCCCAAGCTGGTCATCTGCGACGAACCCACGACCGCTCTGGACGTTACCGTCCAGAAGCAGGTCATCAAGCTGCTCAACGATCTTCAGGCCAAGCTCGGCTTTGCCATGATCTTCGTTTCGCACGACCTGGCGCTGGTCGCCGAGGTCGCCCACAACATCACGGTTATGTACGCTGGCCAGGTTATCGAGCAGGCACCCACCAAGGAGCTGCTCACTAACCCGATCCACGAGTACACCCGCGGTCTTCTGGGTTCCGTTCTGTCCATCGAGAGCGGTTCGGGCCGCCTGCACCAGGTGCCCGGCGCCGTTCCGAGTCCGCGCGATTTCCCCAAGGGCGATCGCTTCGCGCCCCGCTCGAGCCATCCGCGTATTGGCCTGGACACCCGTCCGGTCTTCAAGCGCGTGCCCGGCACCGAGCACTTCTATTCCGAGCTCCCCGACGAGGTGCTCAAGGCAAATGGTTTGACCCCTCACGCGGAGGTGATGTAGATGAGCGAGACCGCAGTCAACGGCGTCGAGCCGATCATCTTCCTTGATGACGTCCACGTCACCTTTAGGACCCGTACCGGCTCGATTCTGCACCCCAACCTGGTTCACGCCGTCCAGGGTGTAACGATTAAGCTCATGCCCGGTCAGACGATCGGCATCGTCGGCGAGTCCGGTTGCGGTAAGTCCACCACCGCCAACGTCATGTGCGGCCTGCAGGCCCCCACGAGCGGCAAGGTCTACTTTAAGGGCAAGGACGTTACCAAACGTACCGCCGAGGACCGTCGCCACATGGGTCGCGTCATCTCGGTCGTGTTTCAAAACCCGGCCACGGCGCTCAA
The DNA here is from genome assembly GCA_905197585.1 of uncultured Collinsella sp. Classification (GTDB taxonomy): domain Bacteria; phylum Actinomycetota; class Coriobacteriia; order Coriobacteriales; family Coriobacteriaceae; genus Collinsella. The sequence continues at coordinate 622 of CAJJZO010000027.1, read as the reverse complement.
CCCCCGCATGGTCGTTCGCGAGCAACTGCTCGACCCCATGCGCGTCCACAACCTGGGTACCGAGGCCGAGCAGGAGAAGCGCGTCAAAGAGCTCCTGGAGCTCACCGGTCTGCCCAGCTCCGCCGCCGAGGTTCTTCCCGGGCAGCTTTCGGGCGGCCAGCGCCAGCGCGTCGCAATTGCCCGTGCCCTGTCGCTGAACCCCGATGCCATCATCGCCGACGAGCCCACCTCGGCTCTGGACGTTTCGGTCCGCGCGCAGATTCTGAACCTGCTGACCGACCTTAAGAAGGAGCTCGGCCTGGCCATGGTGTTCATCAGCCATGACATCCAGACGGTCCGCTATATCTCTGACGACATCATCGTTATGAATGGCGGCAAGATCGTCGAGCAGGGCGAGGCCAAGCAGGTCTTCCAGCATCCCCAGGACCCCTACACCAAGATGCTGCTCGGCGCTGCGCCGTCGCTGCTGCACCCCAAGCTCGGCGAATAGCCTCGCTTTCCCTCCCGTGACCCCCGTAAAAATAAAACGCCACACAACAATTAAAATTAAAAAAAATTAATTAAAAACACCAAACAAAATAAAAAAACAAAAAAAAAAAAAATTTTTAAAATACAAAACCAA
>CAJJZO010000026.1 GCA_905197585.1 uncultured Collinsella sp. | reverse complement strand
TACGCGTGCCGCACTTCTTGACCAGCGTGGTCTTGACGGCCTTCTCCCAGCGCTCGACCGGGAAGAACGTAAGCCTCATCTGCACGCCCTGCGTGATCTCCGCCGCCTTCTGGCTCTCCTCCTCCTGCTTGAGCTTGAGGTCGCCGGCGTCCCACCCCTTCTGGTTGGCAGATCCGGCAACCTTGTTCTTCTCGGCCTCCTGCTGGAGGGCGAGCGCGTTGACCTTGGCCTCGATTCGCTCGTCGTGCGAGCGGAGGGCCTGGAGGATGCTCCAGACGTTCGCGAACACCTTGCTGTCGTCGAGCGCCTCCTCCGGCGTCATGCCGGCGGGGACGAAAATGGGCAGGATGATATAGCCGAAGTCCTTGCCCTCGGCGCGCCTCATGACGCGGCCGACGGCCTGGACGACGTCAACGGTCGAGTTCTTGGCATTGAAGAAGATGACGGCGTCGAGGTTGGGCACGTCGATGCCCTCGGCGAGGCAGCGCGCGTTGGTGAGGATGCGGCACTCGTCCTCGGCGACGTCCCCTCCGAGCCAGGTGATGTTTCTCGTGCGTTGGTCGGACGGCATGTTGCCGTCGACATGGCGCAGCTCGCACTTGAGCGGGAGCTCCTCGTGCTCGTCTTCGGCAAACTTCTCGACGATTTGCGAGAAGGCCTCCGTGATGGTCTTCGATGCATTGATGGTCGAGCAGAAGCCGACGGCGCGGTGCAGCGGCTTGCAGTCGGTCACCATGGTCTCGACGTCATCGACGACGAGCATGCCACCGAGGCCGGTCGCGTCGTCGGGCGCGCCCTCGCCGTGATCGACGAGGCCCTTCCAGCAGCCGATAATCTTGCCGATGTCCGAGGGCTCCAGGCTCATTGCGTTGACGCCCTGGTCGCTCTCCAGGGAGGGCAGGCGGTCCCCGATGGCATCCTCCTGGACGGTGAGGACGACGACCTTGTAGTCGGTGAGCAGCTTCTGCTCCACGGCCTCGCCGAACTTGATCTGGTAGGCGGTGGGGCCGTAGATGGACTCGTCGTCCATGGAGGCGATGGTGTAGTCCTCCTCGGCGCCTTTGCGTTTGGCGGTCTCGCCGTAGATGCGCGGGGTCGCCGTCATGTACAGGCGCTTCTTGGCGGCAACGTTCTCGTTGAAGTGGATCTTCATGAAGGCCGAAGCCTCATTCTTGGAGACGCCGGGGAGGGCGTTGCCGGTCGTGCGGTGGGCCTCGTCGCACACGACGATATCAAACTCGGGCATGCCGAGCGCCTGCGCGTCATGGATGACGCCGATAGATTGATAGGTCGAGAAAATGACGACCAGCCCGTCGGGGTTCGAGCGTCTGCAACGCTTGAACGAGCGGTACAGGCTCTCGGGATTCGTCGTTGCGGGATACTCGAATGAATCGAGCGTCATCGGGATGACGTCGTCCTTGCGCGACGCCTTCGAGTCCGAGCAGACGACGAGCGAAGACATGGGCACGCGGCTCTGGCCCATCCACTCGCGCATGGACTGTCCGACGAGGGAGATCGACGGCGCGCAGAAGAGAATCGTGCCGGCGGCGGGGCCGATCCAGTCCTCAACGAGGCGAAGGGACATGAGCGTCTTTCCCGTGCCGCACGCCATGATCGCCTTGCAACGGTCGAACTCCGCCCACTTCTCCTCGATCGCCGCGACCGCACGCTCCTGATGCGAGCGGAGGTCATAGGTCACACGCTCGCCGGCGGGGACGCCCTCGATAAACGGAGTCCAGTCGATATTGGAGGCCGCCATCTTGGCGGTATCGATGTACATGGACCCGCTGGCGTCGATTTGCTTCTGGAGGTTCTTTCCCGGACCCCTCGCCGTCGTCATGACCATCAGGGAGTCGACGCCGTCGATAAATGCCGCATGGGCGAAGAACGAATCGCAGATGCCCTTGGGAAGGTCCTTCTCGCCGTCATAGCACTTGCATTGGATCGCCCACCATTCCCCCGCCTCGGCGGTCTGGGCCATGAGGTCGATTCCGTTGTCTTGGGTGTCGTGGACGGGACAATCGTCCCATTCGAGTGCCTGGGCTATCGTCCCGACACGGGAGAAGAACAGTGCGTAGAAGGGGTCGTTCTTGAGATAATAAACGCAGGCCGCCTCATACTTGTCGCCCTTCTCCTTGGTCGTTGCCGACCCGTTGACGATAGGGTCAAGGGCATCGTAGACGGTCTTCATATAGCGGCTCCTTCGTTACAGCTCAGATGTCATCATTTTAGATAAAGTCATTTATCGGTTAATGCTCATTTGAAGGCGAATCGGCGAAGAGAAATACAGTATTAGCAACCTCTTATCAAAAAGCCCAGCATAGCCGGGCTCAACTATATTCGAATGTCGATGATGATCATTACGCAGTCGTGCAAACCGTTTTCTTTAAACAGTCAAACAGCTTGTCGACTTCTTCCGCTTTAGCGCCGAGACGCAGATAGTAGCTACGCAGCTCCTTTCCTGAATAAATCGACGACAGAATGGTCGCAAGTTTATTTAGACGACGCTCGTCGAGAAGCTCGTACAGCATGCTGACTTCTGTCTTGTCCCTCGAATAACCCAGATACGACACTAGCAGGTTCTGAACCGAGCGATACTTATCCAAAGTCCTGTCTTTGTTGTTCGAGCCGTACAAATCAGCGCTATTCCAGGCTGACACCATTTGTTTCGCCGAAGCGAACTCGAACTCAGATCCCGTTGCAATCGCCTTCAACGTCGCTTCAACTGCAGCTTCATCTTGATCCTTGCCGGTAACCCAGAGCCATTTCCCCTTCACGAACCAATCGTCATCAATTGCTTCTTGGCTCCTCGCTATCTTCTCAAGTCTTTTAGAGCTCTCCTCTTCAATCAGTTTCGGAGTATTCCTCACCCCCACACCCCGTCCCTCATTCCTCGAGCCCTCTTTCTTGCAGAGCAACAACCACTCTTCAGGGGTGACAGTCGTCTTGATATGGATGATGGGGGTGGGGGCATTGGCACCATCCATGGAGTCCATCTTGCACGCTGAGCCAGTATTATCGACAAGCGCAGGACCGTTGGCGGTACGCTCGGCAGCGCCACACGCGTCGGCGACGGGCGCGGCGACGCCGCGCGTACCGCCAACGGGTAACGCGGCGTCGAGCAGTGAGGCTACGGTCTTAGCGGTCATTGTTATCGCACTCCAGACCGGCAAGGTATGTGATCAGGTCAGCTTTGTCGACGCGCCAGGCCCGACCGATCTTGATTCCACCCGCTGCTTTTAGAATCTCAATTGAAGTCGTCTTACAAACGTTCATGAGCATTGCGATATCACGCGCTGTGACACAAGCATACGGAATCTTGTTCAAAGCTCGACACCATTCCTTACGCATCACAGTGCTCATTTGATTCGCGTTTATATCGTTCATCTGAACTCCTTTCGTTCGTGTGGTTTACGTAGTTCACACTACTTGACCTGCGACATGGCGCTAACTATTATTTTTAGCAGAATGGAGTTTAACGGGCTTTGAGCAGCTAGAGGAGCACTTATGAGTACAGGAAAAATTAAAGTTCCCACCACTAACGACGACTTAATCCCTTGGACATTGCCAATTGCCCGACTGATTTGCGTCAATTTCGACGGCTCAGAGCGTCCGGCGTTCCTTTGCAAAGCCGGAGCCAAGGCATACGGTCTTCCAGACGGCTTTGCAACGGGTGCCCTACTCAATTTAGATACGAGTGACTTCGGTGAAGTCAAACGTTTCATCGAAGCCTACGGTCTCCCCGTTTCACCCTACGCCGGAGAGTTTGAGCGGGTTGAAAAACGATATATCTCTAACGATGAGTTCTCTGACAATCCGATAGGTGACGGCTTTGAAAAATGGCAAGACGCACTAGACGGTTCACAAAGAAGTGTCGAAATCAGAGACGCCTTTGATTTATCGTTGTTTAATCACTACAAAGGACGCGACGGTTCAGCTGGTACAGAAGCGGCAAACCTGATTCAGGGTATAAGGAAGAATAACGAGCAAGTCATTCTGATGGATGACCTGCTTTCTACCATATCTATCATGCAAGTCGCAGCGCTTCTCTTCGCGTGTAAATCTGCGTTTGGGCCAAAGGCTTATGACATGACAATTAAGCTGCTGACCAAATTGCCTAATAACAAGAGCGTCATGAAACACTTCGGCCAGCTTTCCGTCGCTTGTCAGTTGCCCGTAGAAATCAATTCAAAGATTAATGAGCACGATTTACAACCGAATGTCATCGCTGCAAGAATTGTCGCCTCTCGTTACTTGGAATCGCTCGAAGCGCCCCTCGCCGCCTTTCTGGATCTCGCTCTGCATCCTTATCCCGAAAATCGCCGCATCATCCTTGATCGCACTCTTCTAAAACTGGCAAAAATAGACCTGGAACCTGAAAAACAATTTGCGGGGAGTCTTACCAGGGCATTTACTGCGCAGCTTCTGGAATATCTTCAGAGCAATCAAGCCTGGCGTTCTTGTGAACTCTGCAAACGTCCCTACAAGATCCGTCAGCAAACGATGCACGCACTTACAAGCCCAGAGGCCGCGAAGAAGGAGCAGTCAAAACCGAGGAGGACGACTAAGAAACAGAAATCATATTGCACAAAAGCGCATGAGGAACATGCGCGTCGCATGGTTCAAGCAGAGAGACAAGCTATACGCCGGATGGATCGGAAAGCACGGGGTTTCGATTCCGAATAACATCGACAAGACGTTCTAAACGTGACGAGATTGTGAATACGCATTTCAATTTTGAAGAGTTAAAACCCGTTTTATTGCACACGCCGTTGCACAGCCTGTTGCACACAGCATCCTAAAAACAAGAACGCAGACCAGAGAAAACAAGCTCTGACCTGCGCTTTTGTTAATGGAGCCAGTGACAGGAATCGAACCTGCAACCCACTGATTACAAATCAGTTGCGCTACCGTTGCGCCACACTGGCACACTTGGCACTTTCGCGCGAAGCCAGATAAGAATAAAGGAATTGCGGACGAGGCGCAACAGACCCTTTGACCGACCACATCTTAAAACTATTCGTTAGAACGAATAGTTTTAATTACAATGGAATAGATAAAACTATTCGTTCTGGCGAAGGGTTTCGCGATGTTGACCACGAAGGAAGCTGCAGAGCTACTCGACATCACCCCGCGCAGGGTGCAAGAGCTCATAAAAAACGGAGCACTTGAGGCACGCAAGGCTTCTGGTGTATGGCTCATCGACAAAGACAGCGTCAACGCACGACTCCGCTCCGTGACCAAAACGGGGGGACGCCCCCGTCGAGGCCATGGAAAAAGCGAGATTACGTTTACCCTCATGAACCGCACGCACGAAGTGGCCCAGCTGGTCTACAGCAGATCACGGAAAGACTTCACCCACATCGGCGCCGACGTCGATCGTGCCCACGCCCCTATTGGAGTTTTTGCTCCCAGCAAACCTGTATCGCTCGACTCCTTCCGCATCTGGTGGCGCGGCCGCGGTATCCCGCTCGCACGCATTGGGCTAGCCTCCCTGCTTGCAGAAGCCGCAGTCGATGTTCCCGATGAACTCGTACAGCGAAATCTTGGCCTCTCCTTATCCGACCAGTATTGGATTAGGCCCCAAGACTCCGGTCTCGCGTGGGAAGATATCAATTTCTTCAATAATGCTTTTGACGACGTCTCGCTAACCATTGCACCCTTCGCCCCGGAGGGTAAGGCAGCTGCCGCAAAGCCTGACAACACCTCGGACGGCAATCTTCAAAAGTACTGGACATGCGAGGGTGACCGTCGAATCCTCCACAAGGCAGGTGCACATCTAAACCAGGAACCTTATAACGAGCTGGTGGCGACTGCACTTCACCGTCGCATCCTAAACGGTTGCGATTATGTACCCTATTCGCTCGAAGGCGCGGGTACTTCCGCCTTGAGCACATGCAATGTCTTCTTAACTGACGAAGAAGAATATGTCCCTGCGTTCTATGTAAACCAGCATGCAAATGCAGACGAGCGACTAACCGATTACGAACGGTATGTAGCAAACTGCGAGGAGCTTGGAGCGACAGATATAAAAGACGCCCTTGACCGCATGATCGTATGCGATGACATCATTGCCAACTACGATCGTCATTGGCGCAACTTCGGCCTCGTGCGAAACGTCAACTCACTGGCCTGCAGACCAGCCCCCATCTTCGATTCGGGCTCATCACTCTGGTGCAACATATCACTAGAGGAGCTTAGGGCGGGAGAGCACAGTTTTACCAGCGCACAATTTCATTCAAGCCCCGCCAAACAAATGTTGCTCGTCGAGGACATGGGCTGGTTTGACGGCGGCAAACTCGAAGGCTTCGTTGACGAGGCGATCGAGATTCTGTCTAAAAACGATGCCCTAGCAGCGAGACTGCCTTATCTAAAAGAGGCGCTAACATGGCGCCTCGAAAGAATGGTCGACATCGCTGAATGGAGTTAGCGAGGCAGCATTGCCCCGCCAACTCCCCTACCTCCCGCGCAGGGCCTTGAGCTTGGCCAGGGCATCGGGACTCAGGCGACTGCCCAAAGTCATCTTGATCTGCGGAGCTTCCTCTGCCTCGTGAACGTCGTTATCGATCTGCTTGATCTCGTCCACCAGCATGCGGCTCGAGATACGCGTGACACCCTTGCCCATGACGACGGCCTGGATTGTACCGTCACTCGATACCACGGAGCACGCGCGGCCCTCCTCACGTGCCTCGATGCAGAGCTTCTGCACCACGGTGTCGGCAGAGACGCCCGTCGGCGAAAACTCGATGCGCACGCCGCGGGCCGGCAGGTTGGGACGCTCGCTGGAGATATTGCCCGCGCCGTCGAACACGATCACGGCCTCGTAGCGGCCCTGGGCAAAGGCGGCGACGTCGTTGATGAGGGCGGTGCGCGCCATATCGTGAACGTCGCTGGAATACGGATCGTCGGAATGGTCGTACACGAGCTTTTCGTAGCGCGGCGTGCAGTGGATCACGTTGTAACCGTCGACCACCAGCAGCTCGGGCTTGTTGGAGTGCACCGTCGAGACTGGGTCGGCGATAGCCTGTGCAAACGCATTGCCGCCCACGCCGTAGGTCGCGGCCGAGACAATCGGCTTGGCCGAGCCTTCGCCAAAGCGCTTGGCTTTGGACTTGGCACGGTTCTTTTTGGACATGCGCTACTCCTCCCCCATGAGCTCGCCGGCGTTGCGGCGCAGCCACTCAAAGCACAGCGCCGTGGTCGCCTGGGCAACATTGAGGCTCTCGGTCATGCCGCGCTGGGGAAGCTTGGTCAAAAAGTCGCATTTCTCGAGCACCAGGCGCGAGATGCCATCGCCCTCGGACCCCATGACGAGCGCCACGCGACCCTCGAAGGGAGCATCCCAGCAACTGCCTTCGGCGTGCTCGGAGGCACCGCCCACCCAAAAGCCGGCGGCCTTGAGGTCATCGAGCGCACGGGCGATGTTGGGCACCTGCGCGATAGGCAGATGCATGACGGCGCCGGCTGAAGTCTTGTAGCTGCCCACGGTCACGCCGGCGGCGCGCTTGTTGGCGATGATGACGCCGGCCGCACCCACAACCTCGGCGGAGCGCACGATGGCGCCAAAGTTACCGTCGTCGGTCACATGGTCGAGCACGATGACGAGCGCCGGACCGTCGCCCGCGCGGTCGAGGATACCGGCGACATCGGCATAGGGGAAGTTGCCAACCTCGAGCGCAATGCCCTGGTGAGCGCCATGGCTCGACAGTGCGTCGAGCTGCGCGCGCGGCACATACTTAATGCGGACACCCGCGGCGTTGAGGTCGTCGACCAGGCGCGACAAGGCAGCATCGCGCTCCCCGCCCTCGGCAATGAGCGCGCACTTGATGGGAAAACCGGTGCGTAGCGCCTCGGCGGCAGCACGACGGCCTTCGATAAACTCGCCCTTGGGAGCCTGAACGTTGTCGCGGCCACGCTCGCGCTGCGGACGAGCGGCCTGGGCGCGATCGCGCTGGCCCTTAGGAGCGGCAGCGCGATCATTGCGGCGAATCGGACGCGAGCTAGAAGCAGCCTGCTTGCCGCCACGAGGCGCACGCTTGCGATTGTCGGCCATAAAGTGACCTCCTAAATACAACTATCAAACGAAACAAAATAAACGACCGCCCATGAATATTAATTCGGGCGGTCGGTACGGGTTTTCCAAGTGCCCGAGATTGCCGTGAAAGAGGAGCGACGCGTACTTGAGTACGCGAGCGACGGTTTGAACGGCAAGGTCGGGTGCTTGGGAAACCCGCAGGGATTAGAGAGATTTGATACGGGTACCGGCGGCAGTATCCTCGATCGTGAGGCCCAGGTCCTTGAGCTGATCGCGAATGGCATCTGCCAGATCCCAGTTCTTGGCGGCACGGGCCTCGGCGCGAGCCTCGAGAATCTTGGAAGCTGCCTCGTCCACGTCGTCACCAGTGTAGGCGACCAGGCCGGCGGCAACGCCCAGCAGGCCCAGCGGCAGCTCGACCTTGGGCTCGGGGAGCTCAACGCCAAGCGTATCGAGCAGCTCGGCCAGCGTGTCGGCGGCGGCAAGCGCGGCGGCCTTGTCGGCAGCATCGACCGCCTGCTCCAGATACTGATTGCACTCGGTGACAAAGCCAAAGACGGCACCCATGGCACCGGCGGTGTTAAAGTCGTCGTCCATGCACTCCTTAAAGGCGGCACGAGTCTCGGCGGCCTTGGCGACAAACGCCTCGGCGGCAGCCTCATCGGCGTCGGCCGTCGCGTGGCTTGCAGCCCAGCGCAGGTTCTCGACCGTGCCGGCGATACGCGTGAGCGAGTTCTCGGCACCCTCCAGGCGCTCCCAAGAGAAGTCGAGCGGCGAGCGATAGCTCGTCTGCAGCATCAGCAAGCGCAGAGCCGCGGCAGAGTGCTGCTCGAGCACCTCGGCCAGCGTAAAGAAGTTACCGAGCGACTTGGACATCTTCTCGCCGTCGACCAGCAGCATGCCCGTGTGCATCCAGGTGTTGGAGAAGCCCTGGTGCCAGGCGCAGGTAGCCTGGGCGCACTCGTTCTCGTGATGCGGGAAGGCAAGGTCGGAGCCGCCGCCGTGGATGTCGATCGGAGTGCCCAGGTAGCGATGCACCATGGCGGCGCACTCGGTGTGCCAACCAGGACGGCCCTCGCCCCAGGGGCTCGGCCAGCTGGGCTCGCCGGGCTTGGCGGCCTTCCACAGGGCAAAGTCGAGCGGGTCGTTCTTGTCCTCGTTCTCCTCGATGCGCGCGCCCACCATAAGGTCATCGATGTTGCGGCCCGAGACCTGACCGTAGTTGGGATCGCTGCGCACGGCAAAGTACACGTCGCCGTTATCGGCTGCATAAGCGTGGCCCTGCTCGATAAGCGTCTTGATCATGGCGATCATGGGGCCGATCTCTTTGGTGGCGCGGGGACGCACGTCGGGATCGAGCACGTTGGCGGCGCGCATGACGCCGATGAACTTGTCGGAGAACTCCGTCGCGACCTCGGCGGCCGTACGGCCCTGCTCGTTGGCGCGCTTGATGATCTTGTCGTCGACATCGGTGAGGTTCTGAGCAAACGTGACCTCGTAGCCGCTCGCGATGAGCCAGCGGCGAATCACATCGAAGCTGATGAACGTGCGGGCGTTGCCGATGTGGATGTTGTCGTAGACCGTGGGGCCGCACACGTACATGCGGACCTTGCCGGACTCGATGGGCTGGAACTCTTCCTTTTTATGGGTAGCGCTGTTGTAGATACGCATTCGTTACTCCTTAACGGTTTTCTGTAGCAGGCAGACGGCCCAGGCGCCAATTCCCTCGCCTTGGCCTTCCCAACCGAGCTTTTCGGTCGTAGTGGCGGCAACGCCCACGTTTTCGACGTCAACGCCCAGGGCATGGGCAAGGTTGGCGCGCATGGCATCGCGGTGCGGGGTGATCTTGGGTTGCTGGCAGGCAATGGTGCAATCGGCATCGACAAACTCAAAGCCCAGCTCGCGCGCATAGTCCATCACACGGGCAAGCAGCACCATCGAATCGGCACCCTCGTAGGCGGGATCGGTGTCGGGGAATAGCTTGCCGATGTCTCCCCCGCGGCAGGCGCCCAAAATGGCGTCGGCCAAGGCGTGCGCGAGCACATCGGCATCCGAGTGGCCCAGCAGGCCGCGCTCGTAGGGAATGTCGACACCGCCGATGATACATCGACGCCCCTCCACCAAACGGTGGACGTCGTAGCCGTGGCCAATGCGCAGGTTACTGAACATGGGGAAGATCCTCTCCCTCGGCCATGCGGCCGAGCAGAATCGCGGTTACGGGACGCAAGTCCTCGGGTACCGTCACCTTAAGGTTATCGCGTGGGCTCTGGACGCAGCGGACACGCCCGCCCATGCGCTCGACCAGCGACGAATCGTCCGTGCCGATAAAGCCCTCGGCAATCGCCGCGGCATGGGCGCGCTTCATAGCGTCGACACTAAAGATCTGCGGCGTCTGTGCAGCCCAATAGAGTTCGCGCGGCGGTGTCTCAACGATGTTATCGCCATCGACGATCTTGAGCGTGTCAATCGCGGGCTGACCGCACACGACACCGTCGAGCGAGCGGTCACCCATGAGCACGTCGATAGCGTGGTCGATGGCCTCGGTCGTAATGAGCGGACGAGCGCCGTCGTGAATGGCGACGTATTCAAAGCCTGCCGGTACCGCATGCACGCCGGCTCGGGTGGAATCCTGACGGGTATCGCCGGCATCGGCAAAGCTGATGGGCGTGTCATAGCCAAACGGGTCGATGGCCAGGCGGCGCATCTCGGCACGGCGCTCGACAGGACACACCACCACGATGTGGCCGACCTTGTCGCTCCGATCAAATGCGCGGATGGACCAGCTCATGAGCGGACAGCCCGCTACATTGACGAGTTGTTTGCCACCGGGGTTACCAAAGCGCTGGCCGCTGCCACCGGCAACGACCACGGCGCATACGGGCGCCATTATGCGTTCCCCTGTTTGGTGCCCTTCATGCGGTACAGCGAGTCCGCAAGAATGGCAGGGTTGTTAACGCCAAAGTCGCCTAGGCGCTCCGGGTCCTCGCTGATGTCATCCATGAGCTCCTGCAGCGAGCCGTACTCGTCGACAATCTTCTCGGCCACGCCGTCGCGCACGACGGACACGCGCGAAAGCGTGCGCAGGCCCAGCGGCGTCATGACGGAGTCCTCGTCCAGGTCGTCGTAGCCCAGAACCGCCGCCACATGCTGCGGATCGGACAAGTCCTTGGGCGTCATACGGGCAAGCTCAGCGCGAATTTTCTCGGCGTTTGCTTCGGAGGAGTCACTCGCGTAGTCGCGGATCATCAGGTCATACTCGGTATCCATACTGGAGCCGGCGAGCTGCTCGAGCTGCATCTGCACGAGCTTGCCCTGGTTGCCCAGCTTGACAATGCAATCCTTAAGCTCGGTCTTTGCCTGCTGCATGATCTCGAAGCTCGAGAAAATACCGGTAATGTCGGCGAGCGTAACGTAGTCGTCGAGCTCGAGGGCCGTCAGGCGCAGCAGGGAGCGATCGAGCGACTGACGGGTAGTCTGGAGCGTGGCGACGAGCTGGTTGACCGAGCTCATGATGGTGGTAACGGGCTGGATCTCGTAGCTCTTGCCGTGAACATACACGTTGACAACGGCACGACGGGCCGAGACCGAGATCACGATGGCATCGGTGAGCACCGACATGCGAGCGGCGGTGCGGTGACGCATGCCCGTCTCGCTCGTGGCAAGCGAGGGATCGGGATTGAGGTGGAAGTTGGCGCGCAGGATCTGGGTGAGGTCACCGTCGATGACGATGGCACCGTCCATCTTGGAGAGCTCGAACAGACGGTTCGAGGTGAACGAAATGTTGAGCGGGAAGCCGTCGTTACCGGCAGCGAGCACGTTTTCGGTGTCGCCGACGCAGATAAGAGCACCCAGGTGACCGGCAATGATCATGTCGAGGGCGGTGCGGATCGGCTGACCGGGGGCAGTCAGGCGGATGGCCTGTTCCATACGCTTTTGCAGCTCGTTCTTATCCAAGGCATCGCTCCCATCGTATACGCTCCATAAACGCTAAATAGTTTCTCACGGTTTGTCCCCGCGGCGCTTGCGAAATCCGATGCTTACAGAATGAGCGAACACAGCTGAGAGCCCAACCCAAATGGGCTGCTTATGTGGTAGCATCGGGGTTCACATGAATGAGGGAGTAGTCGCGTGGCCGGTTTCGCCTCCGGTGGCGCGGCAAGTCAACATACTGGCCGAAACGGTCTGGCTTGCCTTAATGAACGAGACTCGTGGTTGTGCGCGCAGCGCGTACGCCACGGGTCTTTTTTGTTATTCCCCCAAGAGGTACACGCGGGCTCGCCCGCAGAGAGGGAGCCAGGCTATGGGACTCGCAGAGCTCGTGTTGCTCGCCGTTGGCCTTTCGATGGACGCCTTTGCCGTTTCCATCTGCAAGGGTCTCGGCATGAAAAAGATCAACCTTAAGGTCGCCGTGGTGCTCGGCCTGTTCTTTGGCGGCTTCCAGGCCGGCATGCCCGTAATCGGATGGGCGCTTGGCAGTCAGTTTATGGGCATCATCGGCCCCATCGACCACTGGATCGCCTTTATCCTGCTCGCCTTCATCGGCGGCAAAATGCTGTGGGAAGCCTTTACCGAGGACGAGGATGAAGGCGACGGCAAGGATGCCGAAAAGATTGACCTGGTCGAGTACCTGCTCCTCGCCATTGCCACCTCAATCGACGCCCTAGCCGTGGGCATCTCGTTTGCGGCACTCTCGGTCGACATCGTGCCCGCTGTATCGCTTATAGGCATCACAACGTTTATCTTCTCCGTCGCCGGCGTGGCGATCGGCCACACCTTTGGCGCGCGCTACGAAAAGCCCGCCACCATCGTGGGTGGCGTCGTGCTCGTCCTCATCGGCCTCAAGATTTTGCTGGAGCATCTGGGGATTTTGGCGCTGTAAAACACCCTTCAAAACTAAACGTCCGGATGAGGCCTCATGCAGAGTTTTGCATGAGGCCTTTTCATGCAGACTTTTGCATGTCATACTATGATGCAAAAGTCTGCACGTTAGGAGATCGCCGTGGATACCCTTCCCATCACCACACCGCGCCAAGCTGGCATCTACGTGCGCCAGGCACGCGAGGCTCAGGGTCTCACCCGTGCCGCCCTCGCTAATAAGGCCGGTGTTTCGGAGCGCCTGCTCGCATCGCTCGAGCTGGGAGATGCCACGGGCATTCGGCTCGACAAGCTGTTGACCGTCTTTAACGCACTCGGCATAGGTCTCTTTGCGCAAAGCGATAACGACTCCATCGCATCGCCCTCCGAACATCCGATGACGATAGCGGACCTCCCTATCGCGAACTCGAATGCCCTGCCAAAGCCAAGCGTAGGCAGACGACCCGCTCGACAAGGAACGCCAGCTTTCTATGGTGCCTTGCTGGCCCAAATCGCAGCCGAGCAAGGCCTTTCCGGCACTTCAGACCTCTCCTTTGGCTGTAAGGTTGTGAAATAAATGGCAGAAATGGAGCTTGCGACCCTCATTTGTGGCGAAATCGCCGGCACTCTCCGGCAAGACGAGCATGGACTCTGCAGCTTTGTATACGCCCCAACCTATCGCGGAGCACCGCTATCGTTAACAATGCCGCTTTCCAATCGCACATATGGCCATAACATCGTCCGTCCGTTCCTATTTGGCCTTTTGCCCGACAGCCAAGAGCAGCGTCGCGCTATTGCCGCCGAGCATGACGTTGCATCCAACAACCCCGTCGCCCTCTTGTGCCATATCGGTCTTGACTGCGCGGGGGCCGTTCAGTTTTGTCGAGCCGATCAATTAGATGCCGCCCACGGCAGGGTCTCAGCATACCGCCCGCTTACCAATTCTCAAATCGCTCACAAGCTCAAAGCAATTCGCGATGACGAAAGAGAGACATGGATGGGCTCCAACGAAAGCTGGTCCCTGGGCGGCAACCAAGGCAAATTTGCACTAGCTTGGCATGATGGACAATGGTGCGAATGTCTAGGGTCATCCCCCACTACCCATATCTTCAAAAATGGTGTCGTTGGGTTCAAACATCAGGCCTTAAACGAATTCGTCTGCATGAAAACAGCTCGGCGTGTTGGCATTCCAACTGCCAACGTCTCCTATTGCACATTTGAAGACGAAGCTGCGCTCGTCGTTGAACGGTACGACAGAATGGTCAATAGCAGCGGAAATATCGAAAGGCTGCATCAGGAGGACTTTTGCCAGGCC
>CAJJZO010000025.1 GCA_905197585.1 uncultured Collinsella sp. | reverse complement strand
GGGTTTGGGTGGTTTTTTTCGCCAACAAATTAAATTTCTTGGCGGCCCGGGGGTGTACCCAAACCTAAAGGGCGGGGGCGTTGCAAACCCCCGCGCGCCGGCCTTTCTTTGCGTTGGTATCAAAAAGCCCGGTCAGCAGCCGCAGAAGCTGCCGACCGGGCAAGCCGTAGGCAATATGGTTGCTGTCGAGCAGCTGCTCGACTTAGCCCAGCAGGCTTAAGCCCACGGAGACAAACGCCAGGATAACGCCGACGATGGACTCGCCGCCGAGCAGGCCGCTGGCGACAACCAAGCCCTGTTCCTGGAAGGCGGCGTCCTTGGCAGCCTTCTCCTCGTCAGAAAGACCAGCGGTGGCGTCGCGGTGAGCGGCCCACTTGTCGTAGGCGAGCTTAACGCAGGAGCCCAGGAAGGCTGTGAGCGACATGTAGAACGGCAGGTACACGCCCAGGCCGATCATCATGGCTGGAATGCCGAGCCAGTACATGACGATGCCGGCGATAAAGCCGCCAACGAACCACGGCACGCTCGGGATGCCCGAGACCATGGTGGCGACGACGCTTGCCTGTGCGGCAACAAAGCTCTTGTCGGGGCCAAAGGCGTCCGGACCATAGGCAGTGACGAGCGCGACCATGACGGCGGCGGCGACCAGGGCGCCCACGATGCCGCCGATGGCTTGACCGATCCACTGCGCACGCGGGTTGGTGCCCAGCACGGCGCCGGCCTTAAAGTCGTTCATGACGTCGCCCGCAAGGCCGCACGCCACGGCTACGATGCCGGCGATAAAGAACAGCTTGACCTGAGCGATCTGTGCAAAGGCAGCCACGATGAGCATAACGATGAGGCCAAAGATCTCCATGGGGTCGATGCCCGTCTGGCCGCAGCTCTGTGCGCTCATGATGGTGGTGACAAAGGTGAACAGCGTCACGATGACGGCCGGAACGGGGCCAAGGTCGAGCACGATGGCGACGATCACGGCGATGGCGGCAGCGCCCAGGCCGATGATACCGGCGTCGAGTTTAAGGGAGCCCGAGATGAGCGACTGCTCGTCGGTGTCGGTGGAGCTGTCGGCGGCAAGACCGCGGACGATACCGGCGACCTGCGGCAGGATGTCCTTGAGGACGACGGCGACGCCAAAGCCCATCATGAGGCCCATGCCCAGGGACTTGACGATGCCCTGCGCAGTCACAACGTCGAACAGGCCGGCAGCGGTGCCGCCGACGATGATGCCAAAATTGCCCAGCAGCGCGCCGGCAAACCAGAAAGCGACCGGGGCGAAGCCCACGAGGAAGCCGACGGAGAGCAGCATGGGCGAGTTGTAGATGGCAAAGGTCACGCCGGGGATGTTGAGCGTGCACAGCATGCTGGGCACAATGCCCAGGGCGTCGCGAAGCACGCTGTAGATGCCCGCGATGGCCATGGAGCCAAAGAGCTGCTTGCCGGTCTTGCCGCCGGCCTCGGTGGCGCGCAGGGTCTGAGCTGCGGCGTTGCCGGTGGGGAACTCAAGCGCGGCGTCCACGATAAAGTGACGGTGGATGAGCGCCGTGGCCAGCAGGCCCAGGATGGTGCCGGCGAGTGCCACGATAAACATGTCGAGCCAGCTGATCTGGTCGGCATAGCCCAGCATCCAGGCGCCCGGGATGGTAAACGCCAGACCGCCGGCGACCATGGCGCCTGCGGACATGATGGTGTGGGTGACGTTGGCCTCGTTGAGGCTGGCGTTGCCCATGAGCTTAAGGAAGAACAGCGAGATGACGGCAGCGAAGACGATCGGCCAGGGGAGTGCGCCCATCTTGAGGGCGGTGTAGGCCGAGCTTGCCGTGATGATCACGCAGCCAAGGACGCCGATGACGACGCCGCGCAGCGTAAGTTGCCCGCGCATCGAAGCGCGGTTCGAGGGATTGCTCATATAAAACTCCTTTGCGTATATCCGCTTCCCCCGGGAGCGCCGTTACGGATACGGCGCGGGAAGTCGGGTTACCAAGGGCCGCCGCGTGAGCTCGCAAACGACCGCGCACCAGTATAGCGGCAAGGCAGCTCATTTGGGACGGGGCTTTTTTAGCTGACCCAGGCTCGGCCAAAGGATGATTATTCTGGGACGGGGATTAAAAAATCATTAGGTACACAATGATTTTTTAATCCCCGTCCCAGAATAATCATCCCAAATTGACTGCCTTGCCTACGGGATATACTGCTGGGCAGACGAAAGGAGCGCCGACGATGCTTAATGGGTGCGCATATATATTGACGGTCGACGTGGGCAACACGTTCATTCGCTTTGGCCTGTTTGCCGAGGATTCGGCCGCGGCGCAGGAATGTCCGCTTGCGACGTGCGAGATCACCACGCCGTCGAGCATCACAGCAGACGAGGCGCGCATGCGTCTCGTGCAGGTCATGGCCGCACTGGCGGCCGATGCGGGCATGCCGGGTGCGCTTGTGCCCGCGGCTGCTGTGCTGAGCTGTGTGGTCCCGGCGCTCGAGCGCCCGTGGAAGGCAGCGCTTTCCCGCACCTGCACGGGGCGCGTGCTCACGGTGGGGCCGGGCCTCAAGACCGGCATACCCGTGCACTACGCCGATCCGGCCGAGATCGGCCCCGACCGCATCGCCGATGCCGTGGCGGCCCGCGCCGTCTACGGCTCGCCGTGCATCGTGATTGACCTGGGCACGACGACCAATATCGAGGTCATCGACGCGCACGGTACCTTTGTCGGCGGCGTTATCGCGCCAGGCCTGGCCCTCGGCGCCCGTTCGCTTTCGGCGGCAGCAGCGCGCCTGCCTCAGGTTGAGCCCTCGGCGCCGGCGCGCGTCATCGGTCGCAACACGCGCGAGGCCATGCGCTCGGGCGTGGTTCTGGGCGAGGTGGCCCGCATCGACGGCATGCTCGACATGGTGCTCGCCGAGATGCGCGCGACCAAGGCTGCGGGGGAGGGCGATGTGCCCATCGTCATTACCGGCGACGACGCCGAGGCGCTCGCGGCCCTTGTCGGCCATAGCCTGACGGTCGACGATGCGCTGACGTTGCGGGGTCTCGCCGAGCTCTACCACATCAACCAAAAGCCCCGACGCGCGTAGGACGGGGGCTGGTGGGATAAGCGCCCCTACCTTTCACCTGCTACAATGGGTCAAACTATTGCGATTTCGGAGGTGTCTGCCATGTCGGACGATCTTCATCAAACCGCGTCGGGCAAGCGCCGCGACGTTATTAGCTGGGATGAGTTCTTTATGAGCGTGGCCATCGCCGCGCAGCGCCGCAGTAAGGACCCCAACACGCAGGTGGGCGCGTGCATCGCCAACACCAATCACCGCATCCTTTCGGTGGGCTACAACGGTACGCCCTCGGCACTCAACGACGACTTTTTCCCGTGGGGCACGAGCGATGACCCGCTGCAGGACAAGCACAACTACGTGGTCCATGCCGAGGCCAACGCCGTGCTCAACTACCGTGGCTCGCTCAAGGACCTCGAGGGTTCCACGGTCTACGTCACGCTGTTCCCGTGCCATGACTGCGCCAAGATTTTGGCGCAGGTGGGCGTGGGCGAGGTTGTCTACCTGGACAACAAGTACGCCGACACCGATGATGGGCGCATCAGCCGCCGCATCCTCGACTCCTGTGGCATCAGCTACCGCCAGGTTATCGTCGATGTTCACATCGGCACCGAGGGACAGGCTCAGCAGTAGCGCGTGGCAACGCCAGTTGGCAACAAAAGGCAGCTCAAAGAGTCCCGTCCCAAATTGACTGCTCGTGAAAGTCGTGTCCGCACGCATGGATGGCTCGTGAGCGGGTACATGGCTGTAGTAACATAGCCCCTGTCCGCGGGCGTGCCCGCGTTATTGTGAGAAAGGAGCCCCTGTGGCTGTTAACGAAGAGCTGCTTAAGAAGGTTCTTGAAGAGATCCGCCCCAACCTGCAGGCCGACGGCGGCGATATGGAGTATGTGGGCGTTGACGACGAGGGCGTCGTCAAACTGGAGCTGCAGGGCGCCTGTGCCGGTTGTCCCATGAGCGCCCTGACGCTTTCCATGGGCATCGAGCGTATCCTCAAGGAGCACGTGCCCGGCGTTACCCGCGTTGAGCAGGTCAATGCCTCCGGCGAGACCGATGACCTGTACGACGAGTATGCGCCGTTCTAAGAAGTGAAAGCTGCGGGCGATATGCTCCGCATAGACGTTACGCCCAAATATGCGGCTGCGAGCGCAAGGCCCGCGGCCGCATTTGTATGTAGGGAGTAGGAGGGTCGACATGCTCAACGACTTCTACCATATGCTTGATCCTGTCGCGATCTCGGCGGGCCCCATCACCATCTACTGGTACGGCCTGGCCTACGTGGTCGGCGCTCTGCTCACGGCGGTCGTCATGTATCGCACGCAGCGCCGTTGGGGCTTTAACATCACGATTGATGACCTGA
Source organism: uncultured Collinsella sp. (assembly GCA_905197585.1). Lineage (GTDB taxonomy): Bacteria > Actinomycetota > Coriobacteriia > Coriobacteriales > Coriobacteriaceae > Collinsella. The sequence continues at coordinate 9,864 of CAJJZO010000025.1, read as the reverse complement.
CGAGTGTCGTGGTCGGCGTGGTCTTTGGCCTCATTATCGGTGCGCGCCTGTTCTACGTCGTCTTTTACGGTGATGGCTACTACTGGGCGCACCCGCTCGAGATCTTTGCCACCAACGAGGGCGGCATGAGCTTCCATGGCGGCTTGGTGGGCGGCATTATCGGCGGCGTGCTCGTGTGCCGCATGTACAAGCTCGACGCCTGGACCATCGCCGACCTTGCCGTTATCGGTGCTCCGCTGGCCTTATGTCTGGGACGCTGCGCCAACTTTGTCAACGGCGAGCTGTGGGGCAAGCCGACCGATCTGCCCTGGGGCGTGATCTTTGACGGCACCGCGGGTGATATGCCGCGCCATCCCTCCCAGCTCTACGAGGCATTCCTCGAGGGTATTGTGCTCTTTTGCATTCTGCAGGTGCTCAGCCGCAAAAAGCCGCTGCTGCCCCAGGGTACGTTTATGGGCGTGTTCGTGATGGGGTACGGCATCGTCCGCTTTCTCGTTGAGTTCGTGCGCGTGCCCGATGCCCAGCTGGGTTATCTGCTGGGCGGCGTCATCACCATGGGCCAGCTGCTGAGTCTGCCGCTCGTAATCGCCGGCCTGGCGCTCATCATCTTCGCCCGACACCGCAATCGCCCCCAGCGCATCTACCTCGACGCCTAACCAAGACCACCACAAAGGGGACAGGCACCTTTGTGGTGGTTCGCTGGGCAACGATGACAGAACCGTAACGTTTCCCCAGATAAAACCTGCCAAAATAAACCTGTCCCTTTTTGGCAGGTTTCTAGAAAGGCTCTTTGGACTGTGAAGGATTCCGATCTCTCCACAACGGCTGCGCGCGACGCTGCCCGCATCGTCTGGTTTAAGCGCTACCCCGCCAAGCAGACGCTCATCGCATTTTTGCTCGCGCTGTTGGCGACCACGGCGTTTTCCATCGATCCCTCCCCGGTGTCGAGCAACGCAGTCTTGGCGATTGACCCCAAAGCCTCGGGCATGCTGTACGTGTGCTACGAGGTGCTCCTCTCGTTTGCCGGCCATACCGACGCGGTCATGCTGCTTGCGCTTGCCTGCCTGCTCACGCTGCCGTTTCGCTACGTGTTCTTTGGCCGTGGCGACACCTGGCGCCCATCGATCATTCTGCCGTCGCTGTTCTTTGCCATCTGCATGGTGTTCGGCCGCAGCTACGATCTCACCGACTCGGCCGAGATTGTCCTTGGCGACAAAGCCCGCATCATCTGCGCCTGGATTGGCGGCGCGGGCTGGATGCTCTTGGCGGTCGTTGCCTTCTACCTTGCCTTTGAGTGTCTAGATTGGCTGAGCTCCCGACGCATTCCGTTTTCCGAGGCGCACTTTGGCCGCGTATGGCGTGTGACTCACGCCGTGCTCTCGGTCCATCCCTTTGCCGGGCCCTTCCTGGTGCTTATGATCGCCTGGGCGCCCACGCTCATCGCTTCGCTGCCTGGCCTTTTTATGGGAGATACGGGCGCGCAGATTCGCCAGTGGTTCAACTATCCCAACGGCACGAGCGACTACTTGCGTCTGCTCAATCCTAATGTGTTGCTCAACGGGCATCATCCCGTAGTGCACACGGCCATTATCGGCTCGTGCGTTCAGCTGGGGCTTTCGCTGTTCAACAGCGCTAACGCGGGTCTTGCCATCTACACCTGCGCTCAATTTGTCATCACGGCTGCCTGCATGGCCTATTCCATTTCGTCGCTGCGCAAATTGGGCGTGAGCCTGCCGGTTCGCGGTGCGATCCTGCTGTTCTTTGCGTTTATGCCGATGTTCTCTAACTACGCGGCGTTGCTCACCAAAGACGTGCTCTTTGCCGACGCGTTTTTGGTGCTGCTGGTACAGACCGTCAAGCTCGTGGCATGTGGCTTGCCCCGTCGTGATGCCAATGCCGAGCGAGCGGGCGAGAAAGCCCCCGTGCTCTTTGCGCGCCACGACTGGCTGCTGCTCGCTCTGGGCGCCATGGGTTCCACGTTTCTGCGCAACGGCGGCCTGGTGTTTCCCCTGGCGGCATGCGTAATCGCGGCGGCGTTTTGCGTATGGGACGTGCATGTGGCTCGTCGTGCAGCCAAGCAGACTGGTGCTGCGCCGTCAGGCGCCATCCCGCGTTTCCGCTGGGTTGGCGTTCTCGCGGTGCTCGCGCTCTGCCTTGCCTCTAATATGTACTTCACCAAGTTCTTTATGCCGGCGCACGATATCACGCCTGGTTCCAAGCGCGAAATCCTCTCGATTCCGTTCCAGCAGACGGCTCGTTTCGTCCAAAAGCACGACGGCCTCAACTCGGGCGTCAACCCCACGGTTAAGGAGGACGGCACCATTGTGGAGGCTCCTTGCGACGGCTTGGTGACCGACGAAGAGCGTGCCGTGATCGACCGTGTGCTCAAGTACGAGAACCTGGGCCGCCGCTACAACCCCGACAAGTCCGACGCCGTCAAGAACTGCTTTAACGAGTACGCCTCGCAGGAAGACATCGATGCCTATTTTGAGGTATGGGCTCAGATGTTTAAGAAGGATCCCGAGTGCTATATTTCGGCGCTTATCAATAACTACTATGGTTATTTTTATCCGAGCACGCGCGATGCCTGGGTCTACAGCACGGCGCGTAGTGCCGAGATCATGGCGCGCCCCGACAACCTCAAATACTTCGACTTCCATCCGGTAGACAGCAACGTGGTGCGCTGGTGCGACCACCTGATCAACCTGTATCGCGTGGCAGTACAACGCATCCCGTTTATTTCGCTCACCATGAGCTCGGCCACCTATGTGTGGATCATGATCGCCGTGGTGGTCTACCTGCTGCGTCGTCATTCATGGCGTGCGCTGGCGATCTGGGTGCCGCTGTTGGGCGTACTCGCTGTGTGCCTGATTGGCCCGTGCAACGGCTCGACCTACATGCGCTACCTGTATCCGGTCATCGCCTGCATGCCCTTCGCCATCGGCGCCACCGTCACCCGCAGCGACTTCCTCTGGTCCTAACTTGGTGCATTGGGGGTCAGGTTTCTTTGCACCAAAGGGGTCATCATCACGACGCCTTCATTTTGGGGTTTATCTCGCAGGCCAGTAGGTATATCATAACGACGTTTGTTTATATTGCCCGAGCATCTGCGCTGGGCTTTAGGTCGAAACCGATAGGAGACACGTATGTCCGGACACTCTAAGTGGGCCACAACCAAGCATCGTAAGGGCGCGCAGGACGCCAAGCGTTCCGCCCTCTTCTCCAAGCTCAGCCGCAACATCACCGTTGCTGCCCGTCTCGGCGGTGACCCGCTGCCCGAGAACAACGCCAGCCTCGCCGCTGCCGTTGCCAAGGCCAAGGCTCAGTCCATGCCTAAGGACAAGATCAAGTCCGCTATCGACAAGGCTTTTGGTTCGGGTGCCGACGCTGCCGTCTACGAGAACATCGTGTACGAGGGCTACGGTCCCGCCGGTGTCGCCGTCTACGTCGACTGCCTGACCGACAACCGCAACCGTACCGCCGCTGATGTCCGTTCTGCCTTCTCCCACGCTGGTGGTAACCTGGGTACCTCCGGCTCCGTCGCCTTCCAGTTTGAGCGCAAGGGCCAGATCGTCGTCGCCAAGGAGATCCTGGACGAGAACGCCAAGAAGGAGACCATGATCGCCAACGGTGCTGCCGGTGACGAGGATGAGTTCATGATGGCCATCGCCGAGGCCGGTGGCGAGGACTACGAGGACGCCGGCGAGGAGTGGATCGTCTGGACTACTGCCAACGAGGTTATGGCTGTCTCCAAGGCGCTCGAGGAGCAGGGCGTCCAGGTCAAGGGTTCCGAGACTACCATGGTCCCGACCACCCCGACCGAGGTCTCCGGCGCCGACGCCAAGAAGGTTCAGCGCCTCATCGACCGTCTTGAGGAGCTCGACGACGTCCAGGATGTTTACAGCACCATGGACATGACCGACGAGGTCATCGCTGCCCTCGAGGAGGAGTAGCGCCCGCACGGGTTAAGCCGTGCATATCTGGGCATAATGAAGCGAGCATGCAAGCCTCGTGGAATAGATGAGCCGGATCCGCGTGCGTAGAGCACCGGACCCGGCTCTTTTATAATGATGCGAACCGTTTTGCATTTCGAGAGCCGAGATTTGAAGGGAGCGCCACGTGCGCGTACTCAAACGAGCCCTAGCGATTGTGTATCTTGCCGCCGCCATCGTGGCGCTGGGTATGCTTGTCTGCCAGTTTTGGGGGCCGTATACGTATCGCTTTATGCTGCTGATGCGCGACCCCATGCCGCGCATTGTCGTGACGGCATGCGGCGGAGTTGTGGCGATCGGCGTGCTGGTAAGCTTCTTCCGCCTGATGTTTGCTCGTCGCGAGCCGTCCTGTGTACATCCGGCGGGGGAGCGCAATATCGAGGTTACCCTTGCGGCGCTTTCTTCGTGCGCCAGAGCTGCTGCCGAGCGCGACGACCGCGTGATGGTCGAGCATGTCGAGGCCCGCGTCCAAGGCTCCGACGATTCGCACGTCCGATTTAAGGTCGACGCTATCGCGCTTGACGATAAGGACGTGGCATCTCTGGCTACTGCGATGCAGCGGCGCATCGAGGAAGCTTGCGACACCATGCTTGGCACGCCGGGCACGACCGCACGCGTTCGTTTTTTGCCGTCCAAGACTACCGTCCAGACCGTGGAGGTTTCCGGTGAGTGATACCAATCAAGATAAGACCGCTCGTACGCCGCGCCTGACGATTGACCAGAGCGCCACGCCGGCGAACGAACCTGTTGATTCCAAAGCAGAGGCAACCGAGTTACAAGACGCGGCAGCCGCGGATTTTGACGAGGCTATGGGTCTCATCAAGGGTACGGGCGCTGCCATCTGGAGCTATGCCGTGCGTCATCCCAACACCACGCTTGGCGCCGTCGCTGGCTTTATCCTCGCCGTGTTGGTGCTCACGTTGGGCCTGTGGGACACGCTCGTCATTGCATTCTTCGTGCTGATCGGCGCTGTGATCGGCCAAATTCGCGACGGCGAGAACGGGATCGTCAACTTCTTCGGCCGTCTGTTTAGCGGCCGCTAATATGTATTCGACTGGCGCATCCGCGGCAGGCATAAGGAGGAACCATGGCTTTTAATACGAAGGTCGATGTGGCCGATACCGAGCTCGAGGCAGACGAGACCGTCACCGCCGAGGCCGAGGACGTAACGCTCGAGGATGAGGCGCTCGTCGAGGCCGAGTCCGCCGATGATGCGGACGAGGATGATGAGGAAACAGACGAGTCCGAGGACTCGCTGACCTATTCCAACGGTGTGATCGAGAAGATCGTCGCCATGGCCACCCGCGAGGTGCCGCACGTCCTGGGCATGAAGGGTAACCTTATGCACTTTGTGCAGGAGCAGTTTGGTGCCGAGAATCTGACCAAGGGCGTGACGGTCGAGGTCACCGATGACAATCGCGTGGTCGTCAACATCTCCGTCATTATCGAGTACGGCGCCTATGCGCCCGCGATCTTCGACGATGTCAAGGCACGTGTCACCGAGCGCCTTGCCGCGATGACCGGCCTTGAGGTGGCGGGCGTCAACCTGCGCATCGAGGACGTCATCACCCCCGAGGAGTACGAGCACCGCACCAGCCAGCACGAATAACCTTCCAAAAAGGGACAGGTTTGTTTTGGCAGGTTTATCTGCGAAAACGTTAAACGGCCGACCGCGCAAGCAAAAGCGTGGCCGGCCGTTATTTGTATGCCCCCCGATGTAGGCATACCGCTCGTCTAACTAGGGGTTGCAATCGTCGCGTTCCGCGTTACCCTAATGGGCGCATTGTTTCCAAATTGTTAACGAGGGGTTGCCGTAATGGCTGACGAGCACGAAACAGAAAGCAAGGCATGGGCGATTGAGGCCGCCGCGGCAGAGGCGGCATCGCGTGCTGCCGAGGAGATGCATCGTCCTCCCGTGGTGCCGATGGAGCGCGTGGTCGATCGCACCGATATCGAGCGCGGCGAGCGCGCCGGTCAAAAGCGCAGCCAGGAGCCGGGCTTCCCGCGCTTTTTTGCCGAGCTCAATCTGGGTCTGATTCTTACGGCCTTTGCCATCGTTGCGTTTAAAACCCCTAATCACTTTGCTTTTGGCGGCACCTCGGGCGTGTCGGTCATTCTGTCCACGCTGTTTCCGACCCTGCCCGTCGGCGTCTTTATGTGGATTATCAACGCGGTTCTCGTCGTTTTGGGCTTTATCTTTTTGGAGCGCAAGGCAATCCTGTGGAGCGTCTTCGCCTCGTTTGCGCTGTCCGCCTATGTTTCGCTGTTTGAGCTCTTTATTCCGACCGATGTCTCTCTGACGGGTGATATGTGGCTCGACCTGTGCTTTGCCGTCATCTTGCCGGCGCTCGGCAGCGCTATTGTCTTTGACATCGGCGCCTCGACGGGTGGCACGGACATTCTTGCCATGATCCTCAAGCGCCGCACGACGCTCGAGATTGGCCGCGCCCTGCTGCTGGTCGATATCGGCATCGTGACCATCGCGGCCTTTTTGTATGGCCCGCGTGTCGGTCTGTATTGCGTGCTCGGCCTGTTTGCCAAGACGCTTGTGGTCGACAAAGCCATTGAGAGCATTCACCTGCGCAAAGTCTGCACGGTCATTTGTTCCGAGCCCCTTAAGGTCGAGGAGTTTATCGTCAAGCATCTCAACCGCACGGCGACCATCAGCCGCGGCTACGGTGCCTTCTCGGGCAAGTGCGTGACGGTGATCATGAGTGTGCTGAGCCGTCGCGAGGCCGTGCAACTACGCCGCTATGCGCGCGAAGTCGATCCGGGTGCCTTTATCACGATCGTCGATAGCTCCGAGATCGTCGGCAAGGGCTTCCGCGGAACGAACTAGCACAGACGTATTCAACGAACCGCCTGCTGGCGCCGTGTACCTTGCAAATCGGTCATCTTTGAGTATTTGACCCCACATTGGGCAATAATGATGCTAAAGACAACGTTTGCGATCCAAGTGATTCGCTCAAGATACGAAGGGATGATTTCGATGTTCTGCTCGCAGTGTGGCGCCCCCATGGGCGATAACGACAAGTTCTGCGGCGTGTGTGGTGCTCCTAATGTCGGTGCCGCTGGCCCCGCTCCCCAGGGACAGCCTCAGCCCCAGCAGTTTGTTCCGCAACCGCCCGTGGCGAATGCGCCAAAGGGCTGTGTGGCTCAGGCGTTCCAAGATATGACTAAGACTCCGGGCGTGCTTCAGCGTGTATGCCAAATCGCGTTTTTGCCGGCGCTGATTTGCGTTGTGTCGGTGCTCGTGTTGTTTATTCCCGTTATTGGCGGCATTGCAGCTGCCATCGGCTTTTTGGCAGCTTGCATTGCGAGCGTGTGCGGTTCCGGCTTTGGTATCGAGTGGGGCCGTGATCTTTCTCTCAAGGTCGATGACGGCATGGACCGTCCACTCATGCGTTCCACGTCGTTTGGTCTCGGAGTCTTTTCGAGCGTTATCTCGGTCGTGCTCGAGGCTATCGCTGCCATTCCCGTTATCGGTGTAGTGCTTTCGCTGGTGGAGGGCGTGGTAATTGGCGCCGCGGGCTCGTATTCTTATTACGGCTCTTATGCGCTCGAGGCTGCGCTGTTCGGTTCGCTCGGCCTGCTTGTCCTGGCGCTGATTGCCTCGGCGATTCTGGGTGTCTTCTTTAAGATGTTTGCCGACATCGCCGTGATGCACTTTGCGGTGACCGGTCGCGTCGAGAGCGCGTTTTCGCTCGATAAGGTCTGGGCGGCCTTTAAGCACAACAAGACCAAGCTGTTCTGTGCTTCGTTCCTTCCCGAGTTTTTGACGGGCCTGGTTTCCAACGCCATTACGTGGATCTTGACAGCTGTCTTTGGTGCCATCGCCGGAATTGGCGCGTACGGCTATTACTATCGCCCCACGGGTATCGAGGCGATTGTTACCGCCGGTGGTGTCACGCTCGTATTGTTCCTGGTGCTGATTGCATTCGTCACGGTGTTCCTTACGGTCTTTGGCAAGATGCTCAAGCACCGTGCCGTTGGCTATTGGGCTGCACGTTATGCAAGCGAATGGGCCGATGAGGACAAGGACGACGTTTTGACTTTTGTGCTCCCGGGTGAGAAGAAGCCTGCTCCTGCGGGATTCAATCCCACGGCAGCCACTGGTGCTGCGCCTGCCCCGGCGCCCGCGCCTGCACCTGCCCCGGCACCCGCGCCTGCCCCTGCCCCGGCACCTGCTCCTGTCCCCGCACCGGCGTCCGAGGCGACGCCTGCGGAGCCCGATTGGGATGCCGTTGCCACGCCGGCGGATGAGCCGGGCGATAATCCTGCTGCCGAAAACAATCAAACCGAATAGCCGGTCGAGGCGCCCTGGGCAACTGAGCCCGGGGTGCCTTTTTCTACTGCGAAAGCAAGAAAATGCCCGGGAAAACGGTTGCAGCAAAATTTCTCGGAAATTGGTCAATGTTGCGCAACAACGTCGCGGCTATTGTTGAGAACGTAGACGTGTAAGGTTTGAAGGCGTGCGACGCCTTAGGAAAAGGAGAGGCTCATGTTCTGTCCCACTTGTGGTTCTCCCATTTCGGATGATGCCAAATTCTGCCCTGTTTGCGGATCCGCCGTTGGTGCCGCTTCTGCCGCTGCGGCCCCGCAGCCCCAGCCCGCTCCGGCCCAGGCTATTCAGCCCGCGCCCCAGCCTCAGCAGCAGTACACCGGTCAATACGCCCAACAGTCCGCATCCGCTCCGATGGGCTATGACCCCATTAAGGCTGACCGCAGCCTGATCGGCTGGCTGCTGCTCTCTCTTGTGACCTGCGGTATCTATTCGTTCTACTTCCTGTATTGCTTGGCACGCGACGTCAACACGTTGTGTCAGGATGACGGCGATTACACGCCGGGTCTGGCGGAATTCATCCTTCTATCGTTTGTGACCTGCGGCTTCTACGCGTACTACTGGTATTACAAGATTGGCAACCGCCTGCAGGCCAACGCTCCTCGCTACGGCCTGATGTTCCAGGAGAACGGTACCACCGTTCTTATGTGGCAGATTGTCGGCGCGCTGCTGTGCGGTCTTGGCCCGATCTTTGCCATGAACATCATCATCAAGAATACCAATGCCATGGCAACGGCTTACAACGTCCGTCTTGGCGCTCGTGCCTAACGATAAGAGCGGCGTGAACAGCTCCCAGGGACATAAGGGCGCGGCGGAACTCATTCGCCGCACTCTTTCTTGCATCGGTGTGCTCTTTGTCGCCTGGTTCGTACTCTACCTGCTCGATATTGGCTGCGTGTTTCGCCTGATGACGGGCATTCCCTGTCCGGGATGTGGCATGACGAGGGCCTGGCTGGCAGCACTGCGCCTCGATTTTGCGGCGGCCTTTGCCTACCATCCGCTGTTTTGGGTGGTGCCGATTGCGTTTGTGCTCGCGTTCGTGCGCGAGGAGGTGACGTCGAGCAAGCTAAAGCGCGGCATCGACATTGCGGTTGTTGTTCTGTGCGTGCTGGTCGTTGCCGTATGGATCGTGCGCCTTATCAACCCGGCAGACGCGGGCCTGCTCTTTGGCGGCCATGCGCCCGCCGGAGTCCCCACCGATATCATTCACCTCGAAACCCCACGCTGGCTCGCCATCCTTCGCTCTTACTTGTCGTGACGGAGGACGCGCTAGAAAAGTGGTCGACACATAAGCGGGGGCGAACGTTGAGATAACGTTGGCCCCCGCTTTGCTATACCCATGTTTTTAAAGGTGCGCGTGACGGCTACTCGCCGTGCTTCTCATCGTGGCGAGCGGCGGCACGGGCATCGTGGATGCCCTTGATTGCGGCATGGCGGGCGGTGCGGGCGTCGTGCATGGCGTCGCGGGCCTCGGCGGCCGTTGCCTTGGCGGAGCGCAGCTTGGCTGCCAGGTCGGGATTGGTCTCGGCA
>CAJJZO010000024.1 GCA_905197585.1 uncultured Collinsella sp. | reverse complement strand
GCGGTGTCCCCTCCCTTTCAAGAAAGAGAAGAGGCGGGGCATGCCCCGCCTCTTACACCACATCTCTGCGCGCTACCTAAAAAGTGCCCCCGATGGCAAATTACGCCATCGGGGGCACTTAAAACAGTCGTTCTGCACCTCATTCAGGGCATGCCAATGCTGAATACTCCCAAAAATGCACGTCGCAAGAGGGGGTACCTGCTCAATCGGCTAAATACCCGCAAGTTCGCAGTAGCGGTCGACATTGCTGGCAAATACCATCTCGACGGCGCCCTTCTGGACGGGCTCCGTCGGGGTCCTTCCCCACAGCAAATAATCGCCCAGTGTCTTGGCGCCGCGATACGCCAGGCTCGTCGGGTCCTTATAGACAATATTGGTAAAGATACCGCGGCGCAAGGCCAGGGCGCTTTCGGGAAACAGGTCGTTGCCGATCACCATGACCTGACCGGCCTTGCCGGCCGAGACGAGCGCGTCGGCAACCACTTCGGAACCAACGGCAAAAACGCTACAGATAAGTTCAGGGGCGTCCGGCGCACTCAAGCGCTTTTCGAGCTCATGCTCGAGTTGTTTGACTTGCGCATGGGCACCTGCAAGATCCTCAACCTGCCATGGAATATCACGTTCGCGCAGGTAATTGTGGAAGGCGCGGGCGGTTAGATAGTGCGAATCGGTATATGGGTCGCCTGTCAAAAGGAGCACGCGGGCGTCGGCCCCAGAAGCATGGACCAGGTTTGCCGCCTGCTCGGCCATAAGGCTGCCTGCCGTCGAATAATCGGCCAAGCTCGCACCCAAACGATTCAAATGCGGACGGTCGCCGTCGACAAGCTCAATCGTCACGCCCGCCTCGGCGATCTGCCCCAAAAGCTCAGTCGCACGATCGTCGCCCGGCGCATAGGCGAGCAAGCCATCAATCTTCTCGCCCACCTGCAGACGCTCATCAATCTGCTCGAGCGCATCAGCGTAGCCGCCCACGCCAAATTCAACGCGCTCAACCGTAATGCCCCGGTCGATGACCTCCTGTTCAAAGCGATTGCAGCCTTCCCACAGGTAACGGAAAAAGTACGCTCCCTCGCGCGATGCGCGGGGCAGGCAAAACACCAGATTGATATCCTTGCGGCGCAGGCTCGAGGCACTCGTATTGCGATGGTAACCCATGGCCTCGGCCTTAGCATTCACCTTGGAGCGCACGGATTCGCTCACGCCGGCCTTACCCGTCAGGGCCTTGTGCACGGTATTGATGGAAACGCCAAGCTCGGCGGCTATGTCCTTCATGGTTACGCGAGCGCTCATGGGGATACTCCGTTATAGATAAGTTGCCAATTAACAGTACAGGTAACGATACCCCAAAATCGCTCTACAACTCGCCGCGCTCGCCCCCAAATGTGCAAAGCGCCCCGCGAACGGATGCTCGCGAGGCGCTTGGATGCCTAGACCTTATTTAATACCGCGGCCCAAGTCTTCGGCGATTTTGTCTACGCCCTTAAGTGCGGCACAGGTCTTTTTATTGGAGCAATGCCCCGTGCAAACGCCACCCTGAGCGCAGTCGGCGCAGGTGCCCTTGCGGTAGATGCGCACGCATACCGCGACAAACGCAATACCGATAACAGCCAGTACAACAATATCGATAGGTGCCATAGCAAGCCTCCTCTAGTTAGCCATCACTTACTTTACCCCATTCTCCACCTACCAAAAAGGGACAGGTTTATTTTGGTCAGTTTTATCTGCGGAAACGCCACATCTCCCCCATCAAAAAGCCCGAGTGTCGCTGGGACACCCGGGCTCGTGGAAAGGGGCTAATCCTTGTTCGGACTTAAGCGGAAACTGCGGCGGAAGCAGCGTTGGTCTCGTCCTCGTCGGTCCATACATGCTTAGGCATGGGACGGAAGATCTGGAAGAGCATCGCAACCAGCAGAACGATGGCTACAACCGTCCAAATACCAAACTGTCCAAGCACGAACAGGTTGTAGAACTGGTTGATGAACAGGCCGATGACCCATGCGAAGGCGCACTCGTAGCCGATGGCAATCGCGGTCCACTTGCCGGAGTCCATCTGGTTGCGGATGGTGCCCATAGCGGCAAAGCACGGAGCGCACAGCAGGTTGAATGCGCCAAAGGCAACGCAAGCGCCCATAGTCGGGAACATGCCGGCAAACGCGGTCCACAGGCTCGGGTCGGTCTCGCCCGCGTCGGCGACGGACAGCAGCGATCCGGCGGTGGCGACGACGTTCTCCTTAGCGACGAGGCCAGAGACGGTCAGCGCGGTGGCCTGCCAGGTGCTAAAGCCGAGCGGGGCGAAGATCCAAGCGACCAGGTTGCCGAGCATGGCAAGCACGGAGTAGTCCATGAACTCCTCGGGGATGCCGTCCATCGCAGGCAGGAAGCCAAAGGAACCATTGTAGCTACCAAAGTTGGACAGGAACCAAACCACGACAGTGGACGCGAAGATGACCGTGCCGGCCTTCTTGATAAAGGCCCAGCAGCGCTCCCACACGTGCAGCGCCCAAGAGCGGATCGCCGGGAAGTGGTAAGCGGGGAGCTCCATGACAAACGGGGTCGGGCGGCCGGCGAAGAGCTTGGTCTTCTTGAGCATGAGGCCCGAAGCAATGACGGCAAAGACGCCCAGGAAGTAGAAGAGCGGGCTGATCCACGCGGCGGTGGTGGAAGAATCGCCGATGATGGAACCCATGAGCAGGGCAATGATCGGCAGCTTAGCGCCACAGGGAATGAACGTGGTGGTCATGACCGTCATGCGGCGGTCCTTCTCGTTCTCGATGGTCTTGGTGGCCATGACGCCGGGGACGCCGCAGCCCGAGGACACGAGCATGGGGATAAAGGACTTACCGGACAGGCCAAAGCGGCGGAACACGCGGTCCATGATGAAGGCGACGCGGGCCATATAGCCGCAGTCCTCCAGGAAGGACAGCATGACGAACAGCAGGAACATCTGCGGGACGAAGCCGAAGATGGCGCCCAGGCCGCCGACGATACCGTCACAGACGAGCGAATCGACCAGGCCGCCGTCCTCGGTGCCACCCGCCACAAGGGCGTCGTGCACCACGGTGGTGATACCCGGAACATAGGGGCCGTACTGTGCCGGGTCGACCGAGTCGGCATTGTCGCCCGCAGCCTCGACGGCCGCGTCGTAGGCGTCGCGACCCTGGCCGAGCACATACCAACCGTCGGTACCGAAGAGCTGGTCGTTGGTGAAGTCGGTCACCGTGCCGCCCAAGGTAGAAACGGCGATGTAGTACACGCAGAACATGATGACCACAAAGATCGGCAGGCCCAGGATACGGTTGGTAACCACGCGGTCGATCTTCTCGGAGGTGCTCATCTTTGCCGGAGCCTTGGTGAGGCACTCGTCAATGATGTGGGCAATCACGCCGTAACGCTCGCCGGTGATGATGGACTCGGCGTCGTCGTCGCAGTCCTGCTCGCACTGGGCGACCAGCTGCTCCACGCGAGCGGCCTTCTCCTTGGTGAGGTTGATGAGCTTGCAGGCGTCTGCGTCACGCTCGAACAGCTTGACGGCGTAATAGCGGCGCTTGTTGGCGGGAACGCTCGCCGGAAGGTTGTTCTCGATGTGCGTCAGAACGTCCTCGATGGAGGAGTCGAACTTGTGCTCCGGCACCTGCCCCTTGGAAGCAGCGGACTTTTTGACCTGCTCGAACAGCTCCTTGATGCCCTTGTTCTTAAGAGCGGAGATCATCATGACCGGGCAGCCGAGCTTCTTGGAGAGCTTGTCCGTGTCGATCTTGTCACCGTTCTTCTCGACCAAGTCGGCCATGTTGAGGGCGACGACCACGGGCAGGCCGGTCTCGATAACCTGAAGCGCCAGGTACAGGTTGCGCTCGAGGTTGGTGGCATCGACAACCTGGACGACAACATCGGGCTCGCCGCTCATGAGGTAATCGCGCGAGCACTGCTCCTCGGGGCTGTAGGGGGAAAGCGAGTAGATGCCGGGGAGGTCCGTGATGGTAACGTTCTTGTCGCTTAGGAGCTTGGCTTCCTTTTTCTCAACCGTGACGCCGGGCCAGTTGCCAACGTAGCCGTTGGCGCCGGTGATCAGGTTGAAAAGCGTGGTCTTGCCGCAGTTGGGGTTACCCGCCAGCGCGACATGGATCTGAGAATCCGCCATTCAATCCTTCTTCCTTGTGTGCCCGCGCTGCTTTCTCCGCGCAGGCTGGATAATGTGCTTCAAAGATGCTGCATTAAGTTAGAAAAACCTAACTTTATCTGCAGAAATATACGCCGCGAGCCCTTACTGGACCTCGACGACGGCCGCCTCCTCCTTGCGGATGGAAAGCTCGTAGCCGCGCACGTTGATCTCGACCGGATCACCGAGCGGTGCAACCTTCACGACCTTGAACGAAGTGCCCTTGATGAGCCCCAGGTCCATAAGGTGGCGGCGAAGCGCACCCTCACCGTGAAGCTTAACGATGGTAGAGCTCTCGCCCACCTTAACGTCACCCAACGTCTTCATCCTCTTGTCCCCCTTTCGGTTTTTATGAAATGCTTCGGACTAACCGACGGTCATGATGTGCATGGCAACCTTGGAATCGATGCCAAAGCGTGCGCCCAGCACCGTGACGATGATATTGGCACCACTCGAGCTCACCACGTGGATTTCGTTGCCCTCGACAAAGCCGAGGTCCTTGAGGTGGTGTTTCATGTCCTCATTGCCCTTTACACGAGACACGCGCACGGTTTCGCCCGCTTTTACCATCGAAAGCGGCATGGCCGGCATCTGCGGTCCGCAAGACATGAGTTGCTCCTAACGTCAGTTCGTCCTCAACATCGACGCGATAAAAGTTAACCACGTCTATGTTCGCTTTAGTAAACTAGCACGCGGTTAACTTTTTGGAAAGGGTCCCCATTCAGATTTCGAAAAAGTTTCCTATACGAAACAAAAAGGCGCGGCAAAGGACCATCCTTTACCGCGCCCTATCATGCCTAGAGCGAGAGATTTCTGATCGACGTAACGCAGGAAGCCTCATCCACGCCCGAAACGCGGAAGATGATGTCCTCGCCGCACTCGCCGTAGAGGGCCATCAGGCCCATAACGTCGCGACCATCCGTATGGCGGTCACCGATGCTGACCGACACGTCGCTACGATGCTTGGCAATGATGTCATAGAGCAGCGCAACCGGGCGGGCATGCAATCCCAACGGATCTTTAATCGTCTTTGTAAACTCGACCATGTCCCCTCCCACGACATCGCACATTCGGCCGGCAAACCCAGCCACGTGGTAGTTATTGTAGCGTTAGATGCTTGTCGAGAGCCCCTCCGGATACCCCGTGGTCAAAAAGTGGCAAATATGAGTACTGTCACCAATTTAGTAGCAGCAAAATCGAGAGCAAATTGCCTACTTTGAGCGATTCGAAGAGGTTGAAAGCCGTCAAACGCCCTTTAAAGGGGGTTAGATAAATTGATTTTGAGTCCATTTTTGCTCAAAACCGGCCGATAGATATGGCACTTATTTTGCAACAGTACTCATATTTGGCATTTTTGTCCACAGGGCCCAAAATCCATGCTCCAAAACACAAAAGGAGGGGCCTCGTAAGGCCCCTCCTTAGGAAGGGGAATCGATTTATTCCACAGCCGTAGATTAATCCCAGCTTCTACTCCATCATGTCAAGGACAGACGGACGCAGCTCGCTCTCGGCAGCCTCGGGATCGGTCTCGCGCAGGCGGTTGATGTAGCGGTTGTACCACATCACGGCAAGGCCCAGGAAGACAACCACACCGCCGACGTTGTAGACCAGCGTCAGCCACAGAGGCTGATCGAGCGGAATGGTGCCGCAGATAAGCACGAAGCAGAAGACCACAAGCAGGAATGCAGCAATGACCAGGCCAAAGGTGCGCGAACCCATGCGGAAGCCACGGGGAGCAGCGTCGAAGTTCTTGCGCAACATAAAGTAGGCAAGCAGGATCAGCAGCGGCGGGAGCAGAGCGGTGGCAGCCGTCATGTTGGTGACGATCATGAGCAGGTCGTCGAGGTTACCGGAGCCCAGGGCCGGGATGATCAGGATGGGGACGACGATGGCGAACTGCAGCCAGGCAGCGCGGGCGGGAATGCCGTGCTCGTTGAGCTCGACGATCTTGCTACCAAAGACACCCTTGGGGATCTCGGTGAAGAAAACCTTGATGGGAGCGGAGGTCCACATCATGAGGGAGCCCAGCGTGGCGGCGAGAAGGATCAGGCCGATGGCGCGCGTAGACACTTCCATGGGAATGCCAAAGTGGGCAAAGACAGCGCCGAATACGTCGAAGATACCGGTGGAGATGGCAACGCTGCCCTCGGGGATGAACAGGTTGACCAGCAGCGAAGCGCCTGCATACAGAAGGCCGATGGTCAGGCCGGCGATAACGACGGTGCGCACGAAGGCCTTGACGCCACCCTTAAGGTCGTTAAGGAACACGCCGACAGACTCAGCGCCGCCAACGCCCTGGATGATCCAGGCAAGCGTACCGAAGAAGCCCCACGCAGTTGCGAAGTTGCTCATGTCGGGAGCCATGTTAGCGGGAGTAGGAGCCGTAGCGAACTCAACGCCGCCAAAGGCAGCAGCCAGGGACAGCAGGATGAACACGGCGGTCAGGCCGAGAGCTGCGGTCGAACCGAAGGAGGAAATGGAGCCGATCCACTTAGCGCCCTTGGTCGAAACCCACGTGGCGATAGCAAAGACGACGATCTCGATAATGGTGATCCACAGCTGCGAAAGCTCGGCGTTGGCACCAAAGAACACGTAGCTCGCGTAGATGATGACGTTGGGCAGGACGGACGCAAAGAAGAACAGGTTAACGAACCAGTAGCTAAATGCCGTCAGGAACGCCCAGCGACCACCCATCGAGGTCTTAACCCATGCGTACACGCCCGACTCGGAGTCCTTGTTGAGGCCGACGAACTCGGCGGTAACCAGGGTATAGGGGACAAAGTACAAAAGCGTGGCGAAGAAGAACGACGGCGCAGCTGCCAAGCCGATGGCCGCGTTGTTGTTGATGATGTTCTTGATACCGAACACGGCGGCGACCGTCATGCCCAGCAGAGCGAACGAACCGATCGTTCCTCGTTTTTCAGAGCTCATAAGCCCTCCCAATCATCTATTAAATGTCATCTAAACCCGTCCGAGCTGCAAGTGCAAACACGGACGGCGCACCTGCTAAGGGAAATGGGGAAAAGGGAGTCAACAAAGCCATCCCCCTTAACGGCGCGAAGCAAACGTCCAAACGGACGAATACTACTTGTTGGGGAAGGAATAACCTTCGACCGTCACGTGCAGTACCACGACGCGGGGATCCGAAGCCTCGGCGATAACACGGTAAGCCTCGTCGATCTCGACGACGGCAACGCCGCCGGCGGGAATCGTCACGGTCTCCCCCGCCCCCTCAAAGCGCTCGCGATCATCGATATCGCTGTAAGCGCGGGTGCAGGTGAGGCCCGCCTTGGGGGCAACCTCGACGGTCAGGTCGCCGTCGAGCGGAGCAAGCACGGCATGGTAGCGACGGTGACCGACCAGGTCGGCGGTTGCAGCCTCGCGGGCATAGACCCACCAGTACACCAACGAGTCGCCGATGGAGTAAGCCACGTCGTGCTGTAGGTCGGCAACGCCATCGAGCGCCTGTCCGGTACGCATCCACTTCTTGACGGACTTCATCTGAGCGTCGAAATCGGCGCGCGAGTTAAAGACATGCATGACTTATGCCTCCTTAATGGGTGCCAGTGCCTGAGCCAGATCGGCAGACGTCAGCGGTCGCAGGGACACCTCAAAGCTGAAGCTCTCAAAACGGGTGCGATAGGAATCGAGCACCTCGGAACCCCAAGAGTTCGAGCCAAGGCCGAGCAGTTGGTCGTTGATGTTGACCGTGACCGTATCGCCCTTGACAAGGTCGTAGACGTGCTTGGCGTTATCGATGGCCTCGCAGCTATAGGGCCATGCCGAGAACGAGAACGGGTTGGAAGCGGCGTCGCTCGGACGCGTCACGACCAGACCGTCACCGTGGCTAGAGCGCAGGGCAACCCAGCGGGTACCCTCGCGGTTGGCGCAGTCCTGAGGCATAACGTAGGGCGTGAACATATCGTCGACCGTGGTGCGGTAATGACCGACCGGGTTGGCGCGCAGCGAGTCCGGATAGTTCTCGCCCGGGCCGTGGCCATACCACTCGACGGCGCGATCGCAACCGGGGACCTCGAAGGAGATGCCGATGCGCGGGATGATGTCCGAATAGTCACCGTAGGGCTCGCCGGAAACCTTGAGGTCGACGCGACCGCTCGGAAGCACGGTGTAGACAAGCTCGACGCGCATGCCGAACGCGCGGACGGGAGGAGCAATACGTTGACTCACGGTAACGACGACCGCATTGCCGTCCTGCTTCCAAGAAACCTTGCGGGTAGACGTCTGCATCACATCGATGAAGTTGTCCTTCCACAGTGAGTCATACTCCTGGGCGTGGTTATCGACGAGCGGATGCCAAAAACCAACCTGGGGACCGGAGGCCATGACGTCGCGGCCGGATGCCTTCCACTCGCTCACGGTACCGTTTACCTTGCTGAAGGTCAGCTCGCCGTTGAGGGAGTGAATGCGAATCTCCTGCTCGGTCTCCTCGACCGTAAGCTCAGGACGAGTGGGAGCCGCGATGGCCGGCGCCGGATGGTTTGCGATGGCAAACTGGCTTGCGCCCAGTTGGAACATCGGCTCGCACCAGACGTGAGCGGCCATGGTGTAGGCGCGCACGGTCAGCAGGGTCTCGCCCACTGCGGCCTCGTGAATCACCAGCGGCAGCTGGACGGACTCACCGGGGGCAACCGCACCGGGCATGAGCGTCTTGCGGCAGACCACGTCGCCGTCCACCAGGGTCTCGGCCGACAGGCAGACATCCTCGAGAGTGGTGAACCAACGCTTGTTGGTGACGGTCAGTTCGCCTGCCTCGGCGTCATAAGCCATGCGGACCGGGCAGATGACCTGGCCGTACTCGGTAAGGCCCGGGCTCGGCTGCTGCCAAGGGAACACCATGCCATCGATGCAGAAGTTGCTGTTGTTGGGGTAATCGCCGTTGTCGCCGCCATACATGTCGTAGGCAACGCCGTCCTCGGTCACAGCAGCCAGGCCGTGGTCGCACCATTCCCAAATGAACTGGCCCTGGATGCAATCCCAGCGATCGAAGACCTCCTGGTACTCGGACAGGCCTCCGGGACCATTACCCATGGAGTGGCCGTACTCGCAGTTGATGCGCGGCTTGGGAAACGGATGCTCGCCAAAGTCGTTCATCTGCGACACGCGGGAGTACATCGTGGAAATGACGTCGACGGTATCGGCGTTGCGGTCCTCCTCGTAGTGGACCGGACGACCGTCGAGCTCGTGAGCCTTGGCGTACATCGCGCGGATGTTGCAGCCATAGCCGCTCTCGTTGCCCATCGACCACATAATGATGCAGGCGTGATTGCGCTCCTGCATCACCAGGCGCTCAATGCGGTCGACGTAGGCCGGCTCCCATGCCGGGTCGTCGGTCACCAGGGCGATATTGCCGATATTCTCGAAGCCGTGGCTCTCCATATCGGTCTCGGCGACCAGCATGATGCCATACTCATCACACAGCTCGTAAAAGCGCGGGTCGTTGGCGTAGTGGGACGTGCGCACCGCGTTGATGTTGTGCTGCTTCATGAGCTCCAGGTCGCGGCGCATGCGATCGAGGCCCACGGCGCGGCCCTTGTGATCGTCGTGATCGTGGCGGTTGACGCCATGCATCTTAAAGTAAGTGCCGTTGAGGTAGATATGATTGCCCTCGACCGTCACCTCGGCAAGACCCTGGCGATGCGGGACGTACTCGCTGACCTGGTCACCGTCGTAGACCTCAAACGTAAGGTCATAGAGGAAGGGGTCCTCGGGATTCCAGAAGTGGGCATCGGTCACGCTGCACTCAGCATGGCCGTCGACGCACTCACCCGTAGCCACCACGTTCTCGCCATCGCTGAGCGTATACACAACGCGGGTAGCGCCCTCGGCAACCGTATCGAGCGTGATCAGAGCGGCATCGCCCTCGCGGTGCGTACGGAACCTAAAGTCGACCAGGTGTGCGGCGGGACGCTGCACAAGGTACACATCGCGGAAGATGCCCGAGGCCCACCACATGTCCTGATCCTCGATATAGCTGCCATCGCTGTACTGCAGAACCTTGACCGCAAACAGGTTGTCGCCCTCGACAAGCGCGTCGGTCACGTCGAACTCGGCAGACAGGCGCGAACCCTTGGTCATGCCGATAAACTGACCGTTGACGTACAGCTCGCCATAGCTCTCGATGCCGTCAAAGCGAATGATCTCGCGAGCGCCGGCAGGCACGGCGGGAAGGTTGACGATGCGCTGGTACACGCCCGTGGGATCGTCAGAGGGAACGAACGGCTGATCCACCGGGAACGGGAAGCCCTCGTCGGTGTAGGCAAGGTTGCCATAGCCGTCTACCTGCCACAGGTGCGGAACCTCCACGTGATCCCACTCGGGCTCGTACGTGGAGAGCTCCTCGTTGGAGACGGCAGCGGGGCCCTCAAAGAGGCGGAACTGCCACGAGCCGGACAGCTGGACAAACCCGCGCGACAGCTCGCGGCTGTACGTTGCAGCGAGATCGGCGGTCTCGTAACCCATAAAGTACGCATGGGGTGCCAGGCGGTTCCTGTGGGTGAGCGCTTGGTTTTCCCAATCGTTAATGGCGTCCATGGTGATGCTCCTTCGTCATCGTAGTGATTCTTGTGCAACCGGTTGTCCTTATCTTACGGGCGATGCAAAAAACTGTGCAACCGGTTGTCCGCTGAACGGTCGATTTGACCGGGTTAACGGTGCAACCGGTTGTACAACCGCGACACTTATGTCACCCTGAGTATCGAAACACAGCACAAGACATCGTTCTTAAGCTCGTAGGCAACCGCCACGCCCGCAGATATCTCCCCCCATACGAGGTGTATTCGATTGCGGCTTGGTTGCAAAACGACGCCGGTCACCGGATATCATGAACGCTGTTCAGACGCACTATAGTAAGCTGTATCCGCACCAGCCCGTATCAGTGACAACATCGACCGCATTTTCCAGGAGACGCCATGACCCAACCAGTTCGCACCGCACCTACGCTTGCCGAGGTTGCCGCAGCTGCCGGCGTGTCGCGCTCCACGGCATCGCGCGCTCTCAACGATTCGCCCCGCATTAGCGAGGAAACCAAAAAGCGCGTCCGCGCGGCGGCCAAGGAAGTCAATTTTGTCCCCAACGCTCGTGGCCGAGCGCTCGCTGTCGGGCGCACGGAAATCATCGCCGTGCTCGTGACCGAGCCCCTGAGTGAACTCTTCAGCGACCCCACCGATAGCGAGTTTTTGAGCGGCATTACCGAGGAACTGTCGGAGTCGTCCTATCGGCCCGTTATCTTGCCGGCGTCTTCTACGCATTAGCGCAACCGTGCACGCGAGCACTTTGAGCGCCGCTCGTTCGACGCCGTGATCGACGTCTCCCCCTACAAGGGCAGCGAGCTGCTCGAGGTACTGTGCGAGCTGGGCGTACCCACCGTGTTGTGCGGCCAGCTCGAGGGCCACCCCTATCGCGATGTGTTCTCGACGGTCTACTCTGACGACGAAGAGGGCGGACGCTTTGCAGCGCTCGCTATGAAGGAGCGAGGGCGCAAAGATATCGTCGCCGTGTTGGGACCGCAAGACAACCCCGCCGTTGTCGACCGCCTGCGCGGCTACCGCGCCGTCTTGGGCGAAGACCTCCCAGACGCAAACGTTATCTATACCGGCTGGAACAACGGAGACGGCTATCAGGCCATGCACCAGATCCTCGCGCGCGAGATTGCTTTCGATGGCGTGCTCTGCGGATCGGACCGTATCGCGGCTGGCGTCATCACCGCACTCAACGAGGCAGGCCTATCCGTTCCGGCGGACATTTCTGTCGTCGGCTTCGACGATCACGAGATTGCGACGCGCTGCGTCCCCGCGCTCACGACCGTCCGCCAGCCCCTGCGCGAAGAAGGCCACATGGCCGCCAACATTGCGCTCGACATGATCAAGGGTGCCGAGCCCACCACCTCCGTGATGCACATGCAGCTGATCCAGAGAGACTCGCTATAAGAAATTGGGGCAGGCTTTCCGCCAGACAGTTGTTACGGAAAGCCTGCCCCGTTTTGAGTGCTCATTCTGGGGCACAGTTTCCGTTAGACAGCTCAACCGGAAACTGTGCCCCATTATTTTGCCGAATTCTGGGTCGCGCTTTCCGCGACGCCCGGTCATCCCAAGCCCTCTCAACCTCGGCGCATAAAAAACGAGGGAAGGCACGCGTCCTTCCCTCGTTACGGGCAATATGTAGCCGCTTGCCTACATCAGGCGCAGGCTGACGTCCTTGAGCTGGGCGCCGGAAACGGCACTCGGAGCACCCGACATAAGGTCGGAGCCACTGGCCGTCTTGGGGAACGCCATGACGTCGCGGATGGAGTCGGAACCGGTGAGCAGCATGCACACGCGGTCCAGACCCAGAGCGAAACCGCCCATCGGGGGCGCACCAAACTTGAGGGCCTCCATGAGGAAGCCAAACTGAGACTCGGCGCGCTCCTCGGTAAAGCCCAGGAGCTTGAGCATGGACATCTGCATCTCGGCGTTGTGGATACGCATACCGCCGCCGCCGGCCTCAAAGCCGTCCATGACAAAGTCGTAGGTGCACGAACCGGCTGCCAGCGGATCGGCCTCGATCTTGGCGATGTCGGTCTCGGTCGGCAGGGTAAAGGGCTGATGCTCGGCAGCATAGGCCTTGCGATCCTCGTCCCAATGGAACAGCGGGAAGTTGACGACCCACAGGAAGTCGTGACCCTCGCGCTTGATCTCGAGCGCATTGGCCATGTGGGAACGCATGCCGCCCAGGATCTCGTCGGAGAGCAGGCGCGGGCCGGCGGCGAACATCACAAGGTCGCCGGGCTCGACGTCCATGCGCTCGCGCAGAGCCGCCATCTCCTCGTCCGAGAAGAACTTGACGATGGGGCTGTTGATGGAGCCGTCCTCACGGAAGGCGATCCAAGCCAGGCCCTTGGCGCCAAACGTGGAGGCCACGCCGGCAAGCTTATCGATCTTGGCACGTGCCCAGGCGCCGGCGCCCTTGGCGTTGATGGCCTTGACGACAGAGCCCTCCTCGTTTGCGGCAGTCGCAAAGACCTTGAACTTGGAGTTGGCAAAGATGTCGGTCAGGTCGACCAGGTGCATGCCATAGCGGGTATCGGGCTTATCGGAGCCATAGGTGTCCATGGCATCCCAGTAGTTCATGCGACGCAGCGGCGTGGGCATCTCGACACCCATGCGGCCGAAAGCATCGGCAAGAACCTCCTCGAGCGCGCTCATGACATCGTTCTGGTCCACGAAGGACATCTCGATATCGACCTGGGTGAACTCGGGCTGACGGTCGGCACGCAGGTCCTCGTCGCGGAAGCACTTGGCAACCTGGTAGTAGCGCTCGACGCCACCGACCATGAGCAGCTGCTTCAGGAGCTGCGGGGACTGCGGCAGGGCGTAGAAGTTACCCGGCTGAATACGGCTGGGAACGATGAAGTCGCGAGCGCCCTCGGGCGTGGACTTGAACAGGGAGGGCGTCTCGACCTCCATGAACTCACGGTTGTGCAGCGCCTCGCGAATGGCAAAGGTAAAGTCGGAGCGCAGCTTGAGGTTGGCCATCATCTCGGGACGACGGAGGTCCAGATAGCGATAGCGCAGGCGGGTGTCCTCGCTCGTCTCGATGCCGTCCTCGATCTGGAACGGCGGGGTGACGGACGTGTTGAGCACCTCGGCGTGGTCGGTCAGGACCTCGATCTCGCCGGTCGCGAGCTTGGTGTTGGTGGTCTCCTCGCCACGAGCGCGCACGACGCCGTGGATCTTGATGGGCCACTCGGGACGCATGGTCTCGGCGATCTTAAAGGCATCGCCGTCGGAGTGCTCGGGGTCGAAGGTGAGCTGCGTGATGCCCTCGCGATCGCGAAGGTCGCAGAAAATAAGGCCGCCGTGATCGCGGCGACGGCTCACCCAACCGGTGAGGGTGACCTCTTCGCCCACGTTCTCGCGGCGAAGCTCGCCGCAGGTACGGGTGTGCATGGAATGCTCGTCGATGGGACGGGTCTGGCTCATACCAGTGATCCTCCTTTATGGATCTGTGCCGCCCCGTGTCGTTCCGGGCGGCGTCGTACAGATTTGCCCAGCCTGCGTAAACCGCGCAGCCAGACATGGCGTTCTATCTTATCGCACCTGTGTCGATGTGCCGCGGAAAAGTGGCTCCTGCCCAAAGACTTGACGGAGACGAAACAATTGATGCGTCGCGGCACCCGTCTGCACGCGTCACGTGCGACAATATGCCCCAATAAAACAGCACTTGGAAAGGCCCGTCATGACTGCACGGCTCATTG
>CAJJZO010000023.1 GCA_905197585.1 uncultured Collinsella sp. | reverse complement strand
TGGGGGGGGGGTCATCGCGCCCGCCCGCCCAAAAAACCCTCCTGGGGGGGGCGGGCTCAAAAAACCCCCCCCCGGCGGCCACTCCTGTTAACGGACGTTTTGCCCTGCAGGGTTCGAGAAAAACGTATTACCGTACCTGCGGCATAAAGAAGGTCTTAAGAAAACGAACAGGTGCGTATTAACCGATGCTTTTTCGGTTGTACTTTAGCGATTGGCTCGTACAATAGTCACCAATGTTTGGCGGGAACTGTTCTGTGAGGCGTTAAAAAAGGAAAGTGAGGACGCCAATGTTTCAGATAGCCGATCTGCTCGCTATCGTTGCAGGCGCCATCGCGGGCGCAATTGCCTTCCTTCCCTTTGTCTTTACGCTCAAGCCGGTTCTTGACGATAAACAGAATGCGGACATGCTCAAGGGTATGGTGAGTCTGGCGGTCTCGGCAATCGCCCTGCTCGTCTTTACCTTGGTTGTGTTTGTGTTGTTCGGAGAGGCATTTCGCATGTTCCTCTTGGGCGAGGCGATCGGCTTCGTGGCCTTTATGGCCGCCTGCACGGTTCGCGTCGCCAAGGCGCTGCGAGATCCTCATGAGGTCGAAAGGTAAGTCGTGGAAATTTTTGAAAAGCTGCCTGATGAGATTAATCATCTGGTTAGCGAGTTCAGCTCCACCCCTGTCGTGGGCGATCTGAGCTGCGGCATCACGCAGTACTCGTTTTGGCTGATCGTCTCCACGATCGTGCTCCTGATCGTCCTGGCCGTGTTCAAGAAGAAGCAGACCCTGGTTCCCAAGGGCTTCTTCGTCAACGGTTTCGAGTACATCATCGAGTACGTCGAGAACGATATCGGCAAGGGCGTCGTGGGTGAGAACTGGAAGAAGCACTTCCCGTTCCTGTGCTCGCTTTTCCTGTTCATCCTGATCAATAACATGATCGGCCTGATCCCGGGAATGAAGCCCGGCACCGGTGCAATCGGCTCCACCGCCGCGCTCGCCATCTTCGCCTTCGTGTACTTCATCTACTACGGATGCAAGGCTCACGGCGTGATCGGCTACATCAAGAGCCTCGCCCCGCAGGGCGTGAGCTTCCCGATGAACGTGCTCGTGTGGGTCGTCGAGCTTTTCTCGACCTTCCTGCGCCTCATCACGCTCGCCGTCCGTCTGTTCTGCAACATGTTCGCAGGACACGTGGTCATGGGCTCGTTCGCCATCATGGCGAGCATGTTCATGCAGCCGCTGCTTCAGCAGGTTTCCGCGGCCCACGCCGTCGGCGCCCTGCCTTCGCTGGCCTGGCTTGCCATCCTCATCCTGATCTATGCGATCGAGCTTGTGGTCGGCGCCATCCAGGCTTACGTCTTCACGGTCCTTACCGCCGTGTATGTCTCCGAGGCAGAGGAGGTCGCGGAGGAGGAGTAGTCTTCCGTTCGCGCCTTAAAGGTAAGGCAATTCGTTAAACCGCCGGTGCCCGTACCCATGGAGCCCGGCAGTTATAAAAAGGTTATCCTGCGTGAAATAAGACACGCACGACAAAGGAGGAATCGTGGGAGTTATCGGTTACGGTCTCGGTGTTATCGGCGCTGGTCTTGCTATCGGCCTGTCTGCTCTGGGTGCTACGGGTGCTATGGCCCGTCAGCCTGAGGTCCAGGGCCGCGTGTTCACCGTCTTCATCATGGGCTCCGCCTTCGGCGAGGCTCTGGCTCTGATCGGCTTCGTTGTCGCGCTGATCGTTAAATAGCACGGAGCGTCAAGTATGAATCTTTCATCCCAGAAGAGCGCGATCGCACTCTCCGCGTCCGCGGCCGCGCTGCTCATGCCGGTTTCCGCGTTCGCCGAGGACGGCGCTGCCGGTGCGGACATCCTCATCCCTAAGATGGCGGAGTTCATCCCGGCGCTTATCGCCTTCCTGATTATCTGGATCGTGCTGGCCAAGGTCGCCCTGCCGGGCATCATGAAAACCATGGAGGAGCGCGGCAAGAAGATCGAGGAGAGCCTCGACGAGGCCGAGAAGACCAAGCAGGAGGCTATCGCCAAGCGCGCTGAGTCCGACTCGATCGTCACCGACGCCCGTCGTCAGGCTGCCGACATCGTTCTCGAGGCCCGTAAGGACGCCGAGTCCGAGCGCGCCCGTATCATCGAGGCTGCTCACAAGGAGGCCGAGGAGATCATCGCCAAGGCCCATACGACCGTCGAGGACGAGCGCAAGTCCATTTACGCCGGTGCCGCGAGCTCCATCGCCGACCTGTCCGTTGCCGTCGCCACCAAGATCGTGGGCGAGGCACTCGAGAACGAGGCCGAGCAGAAGAAGCTCATCGAGCGCTACATCCAGGAAGCAGGTAGCCTGAATGCCGACTAGCCGCTATCAGGACAAGGTGCTCGAGACCTACGCGCGCTCCCTTCTGGAAGCCGCCAAGGCCGAGAACCATGTGTTCGAGGACCTCGAGATGATCGAGCGCTTGGCTTCTGCCAGCCCCGAGATCATCGCCGTGCTCGACACCATGTCCAAGCGCGACCAGCTCGACCTTCTTCCCAAGGTGGCAGCTGCCTTTAAGTATGTTGCCGAGGAAGACGAGGATGTAGTGGGCGTGACCGTCACCACGGCGATCCCGCTCGACGACGAGCTGCGTCAAACCATCACTAAGAAATGCGAGCAGGACTTCGGCCGCAAAGTATTCCTTATCGAGCAGGTCGACCCGTCTATCGTGGGCGGCCTGGTGCTCGAGGCCCGCGGCGAGCGTCGTGACATTTCCGTCAAGACGCAGCTGCGCATCGCGCAGGAGACCCTCGCAAACTCTGCTAATTCGTACGGAGGTGAAGCCTAATGTCCGAAACCCTCAATGCCCAGGATATCGCCAAGAAACTGCAGGAGCAGCTCACGAGCCTCTCCGCGACGGTCGATACGCATGAGGTTTCAACGGTCGACGAGGTAGGCGACGGCATCGCGCGCGTCTCCGGCCTCAAGAGCGCCATGGCAGGCGAGCTTCTGGAGTTCAAGAGCTCCGATACCGGTGAGACCGTCTTCGGCCTTGCCCAGAACCTTGACCGTGACGAGGTCGGCGCCGTTCTGTTCGGTGCCGTCGACTCCATCAAGGAAGGCGACGAGTGCCGCACCACTGGCCGCGTTATGGATATCCCCGTGAGCCGTGCCATGCTCGGCCGCGTCGTCAATCCGCTCGGCCAGCCCATCGACGGCCTGGGCGACATCGTCGCTACGCACCGTCGCCCCATCGAGTTCAAGGCTCCCGGCGTCATCGATCGTACCCCGGTGTGCGAGCCGGTTCAGACCGGTCTGCTCGCTATCGACTCCATGGTGCCTATTGGCCGCGGTCAGCGTGAGCTCATCATCGGTGACCGTAAGACCGGTAAGACCGCCATCGCCATCGACGCTATCCTCAACCAGCGCGGCAAGGGCATGGTCTGCATCTATGTCGCCATCGGCCAGAAGGCCTCCACGGTTGCCAACATCCGCGAGACCCTCGCTCAGCACGGTGCGCTCGACTACACCATCATTGTTTCGGCCAGCGCTGCCGATTCCGCCCCTATGCAGTACATCGCGCCTATGGCCGGTGCCGCTATCGGCGAGTTCTTCATGTACAACGGCGAGGACGGCAAGCCCGCCAGCGAGACCAACCCCGGTGGCCACGTGCTCGTCATCTACGATGACCTGTCCAAGCAGGCTGTGGCCTACCGTCAGATGTCGCTGACGCTGCATCGTCCGCCCGGACGCGAGGCCTATCCTGGCGACATCTTCTACCTGCACTCTCGTCTGCTCGAGCGTGCCGTCAAGATGTCCAAGAAGAACGGTTACGGCTCCATGACGGCTCTTCCGATCATCGAGACCCAGGACGGCGACGTCTCGGCCTACATTCCGACCAACGTCATTTCCATTACCGATGGTCAGATCTACCTGCAGTCCGAGCTCTTCTTCCAGGGCCAGCGCCCGGCAGTCGACGTGGGCATTTCCGTGTCCCGCGTCGGTGGCGACGCGCAGACCAAGGCTATGAAGCAGGTCGCCGGCAACCTCCGTCTGGACCTCGCTTCGTACCAGGAGCTCGCCGGCTTTACGCAGTTCGGCTCCGACCTCGACGAGGCTACTCAGAAGCAGCTGACCCATGGTGCCCGCATGACCGAGCTCCTGAAGCAGCCGCGTTACAAGCCGTTTGAGGTTGGCGAGCAGATCGTTACGCTGTTCGCTGGCAACGAGGGCTTCCTGGATGACCTGGAGATCGCCGACGTACTGCCTTTCCGTGCCGAGCTCATCGAGTACATGGACAATGGCTTTGGCTCGCTGCTCGACAAGGTTCGCGCCAAGAAGATCGATGATGACACCAAGGCTGAGCTCTTGCGCGTCATCGGCGACTTCAAGCAGCAGTTCATGGCCAAGCACCATTCGGATGTTTCTGGATCAGAGGAGAACTAAGCCCCATGGCCAACCTTCGCGACATTAAGAAGCGAATCTCCTCGGTTACCACGACCAAGCAGATCACGCGCACGATGGAGATGGTCTCTACGGCCAAGATCCGTCGTGCCCTCGATCGCTCCAAGCAGGCCGAGCCCTATAAGGAGGCGCTGACCGACGTCATGTTGACGGTCGCCGGTGACGCCTCCTGTTCGGGCACCGATCCCATGCTGCAGAAGCATGAGAGCGTCAAGCATGGCCTGATTGTCGTTATTGCCTCGGACCGCGGTCTTGCCGGCGGTTTCAATACGACGGTGGAGCGCACGGCCGAAAAGCTCGCCGCTTCTTGGGCGAACGACGGCATCGAGTGCGAGATCATCGCGTGCGGGCGTAAGCCGGCCACGTATTTCCGTGACCGAGCAAACGTCGTCATGCACTTTGAGGGCAACTCCTCTGAGCCCGATTTCAATCAGGCCCGCATGATCTCCTCTCATATCTGCGATGCGTATCGTGCCGGTGAGCTTGACCGTGTCGAGCTTGTCTACCACCACGCCAAGAACCGCGTGGATCAGGAGCTTCGCGTCGAGCATCTGTTGCCGCTCGACCCCGAGATGATCGCTATGGCCCACGGTCCGCGTAAGAACGAGACCGACGCCCCTAAGCGCATCTCGTCCACGTTCGAGTTCGTGCCCTCTCCCGAGCATGTTCTCGGCAAGCTTGTGCCGTCTTATATCCTGACGGTCATCTACCAGGCCCTGATCGATTCGGCGGCTGCCGAGCAGGGTGCACGCCGCAAGGCCATGCACTCCGCGACGGAAAACGCCACCGCGATCATCTCGACCCTTACCCGCACGTATAGTCGCGTGCGCCAGGCTTCGATCACGACCGAGATTAACGAGATCGTCGGCGGAGCCTCAGCATTGGAGGAACAGTAATGGCTAATAACACCGTAAAGCTTGCGGTCGAGGAAGCCACCAAGAAGACGACTGCCGGTGATGGTCGCATCGTGCGAATCATCGGCCCTGTCGTCGACGTCAAGTTTGACGGCGCGGTGCCCCCGATCTACAACGCGCTCACGGTCGAGGCCGAGACCCCGATCGGTCATCTGAGCACGATCCTCGAGGTCGAGAGCCAGCTTCCGGGCGGCGTCGTCCGCACGGTCGCCATGTCCTCGACCGACGGCCTGCAGCGCGGCCTCATCGCCACCGATACCGGTGAGCCCATGAAGATGCCGGTCGGCCCCAAGACGCTCGGCCGCATTTGGAACGTCATGGGCAAGCCCGTCGACGGCAAGCCCATGCCCGAGGTGGAGGAGTTCTACCCCATCCACCATGCAGCGCCCCGTTTCGACGAGCTCACCACCAAGACCGAGATCTTCGAGACCGGCATCAAGGCCGTTGACCTGCTCGAGCCCTACATCCGTGGCGGCAAAACGGGTCTGTTCGGCGGCGCCGGCGTCGGCAAGACCGTTTTGATTCAGGAGCTCATCAACAACCTCGCCCAGGAGCACGGTGGCACCTCGGTGTTCACCGGCGTCGGCGAGCGTACCCGCGAGGGCACCGACCTGTTCCTCGAGATGAGCGAGTCTGGCGTTATCGACAAGACTTGCTTGGTCTATGGTCAGATGAACGAGCCGCCCGGAGCGCGTCTGCGCATCGGTCTGGCCGGCCTTACTACCGCTGAGTATTTCCGTGATCGTGGCCAGGACGTTCTGCTGTTCATCGACAACATCTTCCGCTTCTCCCAGGCAGGTTCCGAGGTTTCCGCACTGCTGGGTCGTATGCCGTCCGCCGTTGGTTACCAGCCCACGCTGGCAACCGAGATGGGCGACCTCCAGGAGCGCATTACCTCGACCAAGACGGGCTCCATTACCTCCGTCCAGGCTGTCTACGTCCCCGCAGACGACCTGACCGACCCGGCGCCTGCCACGACGTTTACGCACCTCGACGCCACCACGGTTCTTTCGCGTAGCATTTCGTCGCTCGGCCTGTTCCCGGCTATCGACCCGCTCGCGTCTTCCTCCGACGCTCTCGATCCCTCGATCGTCGGCGAGGAGCACTACCGTGTCGCCGTCAAGGTCCAGGAGCTCCTGCAGGAGTACTCCGACCTTCAGGACATCATCGCCATTCTGGGTATGGACGAGCTGTCCGAGGAGCAGCGCCTTACGGTCAACCGTGCCCGTAAGATTCAGCAGTTCCTCTCGCAGTCCTTCCACGTCGCCGAGAAGTTCACCGGCAACCCCGGTGTCTACGTCCGCGTCGAGGATACCGTCCGCTCTTTCGCCGAGATTGTCGACGGCAAGGCCGATGACCTGCCCGAGCAGGCTTTCCGCTATGCTTCCACGATTGAGGACGTGCGCGAGCGCGCCCGCAAGATGGGGGAGAAGTAGGTTATGCGTATCCGCATCGTGTGCCCCGTGAGCTGCGCCTATGAGGGCGACGCTGCGTTTGTGTCGATTCCGTCCACGGATGGCGAGTTTGGCGTTCTGCCTGCCCACTCCAGCGAGATCTGCACGATCGACCGCGGTTACGTTCGCGTTTCCGATAAGGCCATGGGCACTGTCGACCACACGTTTGCCGTGGCCGGCGGCTATGCCCAGGTTGCGGACGATGTCGTGACCGTTCTCGCCGAGCGCGCTTGCGATTTGGCGACCGTCGATGCCGACAAGCTTAAAGCTGATATTCAAGGT
Organism: uncultured Collinsella sp.; assembly: GCA_905197585.1. Taxonomy (GTDB): domain Bacteria; phylum Actinomycetota; class Coriobacteriia; order Coriobacteriales; family Coriobacteriaceae; genus Collinsella. Next base: position 7,620 of record CAJJZO010000023.1, on the reverse strand, counting down.
TTTGAAGAGAAGCTGGGTAATTTGTCGGAGGATGATGCACGCCGCGCCTACCTCTATAATGAAATCGCATGGTGTAAGCTCAAGCTTGCCCAATAGTCAAACGATTTAGCGTTCGACCATTTGCGAACACATCATGCCCGGGATGGCCCAGCCACCCCGGGCATGCTTTTTGAAAGGGTAGACCTTGGATATTATCCGCGTTGAGGGTGGCCACGCCATCGGAGGCTCCGTGCCCGTTTCGGGCGCCAAGAACTCCGCACTCAAACTCATGGCGGCAACGCTTCTGGCGCCGGGCAAGACGACGCTGCAGAACGTGCCCGATATTTCCGATGTCCACGTGATGGGCAAGGTGCTCAAGGGCATGGGCGCTACGATCGATGTTCTCGACGAGCACACGCTCGAGATTGATACCTCTCAGGTCGATTCTTGGGAGGCCCCCTACGAGCTCGTCGCTAAGATGCGTGCTTCCACCGCCGTCATGGGACCCCTGCTGGGCCGCTTTCATCGCGCCAAGATTGCCATGCCGGGCGGCTGCAACCTGGGTGCTCGCAAGATCGATATGCACATTCTTGGTCTTGAGGCCCTGGGCGTTGAGTTCGATACCGCCCACGGTTACATCAACGCTAATGCGCCCCAAGGTCTGCGCGGTACCACCGTCACGCTCGAGTTTGCCAGTGTCGGTGCGACCGAGAACCTCATTATGGCATCCGTGCGCGCGCAGGGTACCACGGTTATCGACAATGCCGCCCGCGAGCCCGAGATCGTCGATCTCGCCAACATGCTCAACGAGATGGGCGCCAAGATTGTTGGCGCCGGCACGCCCGTCGTGACTATCGAAGGCGTGGAAGAGCTCCATCCTGTTACCCATCGCGTAGTAGGCGACCGCATCGAGGCCGGTACCTTTATCGTTGCCGGTGCGTTGATGGCCGACGATCGCGGTGTCGATGTCACGGGCTTTTGCCCCATTCACTTGGGCATGGTGCTCAAGAAGATGGAGCTCATGGGTATCGACTGCGAGCGCGTCGAGGATGGCGTCCATGTGAACCGTGCCGAGCGCATCAAGCCGGTCGACATCCAGACGCTTCCGTTCCCCGGCTTCCCGACGGACATGCAGGCGCAGATTATGGTACTCTCCGCCCTTGCCGACGGTAGCTCCGTTATCACCGAGAACATCTTCGAGAATCGCTTTATGTTTGCCTCTGAGCTGGTGCGCATGGGTGCCGACATTCGTATCGAGAGCCATCATGCCATGATTCATGGCGTCAGGGGCTTCTCGGGCGCACGGGTTACCTCGCCCGATCTGCGTGGCGGAGCGGCCCTCGTCGTAGCGGGCTTGATCGCCGACGGGACGACCGAGGTTTCGGCCATCCATCACATCAAGCGCGGCTACGAGCAGTTTGTCGAAAAGCTGCAGGCGCTCGGCGCGCATGTCGAGCATGCTACCGTCCCCGATCCCGTCATCTACTAATACAGGTTGCCTATGTTTAATAAAAAGCCCCTCGCGGATACCACCGCCCGAAGACCCTCAACTGGTGCGCAGGCCAAGATCTACAGTCGCGATAACGTGGCTCGCTATTCCGAGCGCGCTCGCCAACGTCGTCGTAGCCACACGATTCGTCACGTCGCGCTCATTGTCGTGCTTGGCGTGCTGCTGAGTGCCACTACCGCTGCCGGCCTGTGGTTTGCCACCATTATGGGCAAGCTCGGCGATTCTAATGTCATTACCGACAATCTGCGTCGGGTTCTGGTTGACACCGATGAGGCAAAGGATCCGTTCTACGTGCTACTTCTTGGCACCGACGGCCGTCCGGGCGAGGATACGTATCGTGCCGACTCGATTATCCTGGCACGCATCGACCCCACGCAAAAGCAGGCGACGCTCATTTCCGTTCCGCGCGACACCAAGGTCGAGTACAAGGGCGAGACCATGAAGATCAACGCCTGCCATACCGTTGGCGGCGCCGAGGCCATGGTCGAGGCGGTCAACGAGCTGTGCGGTGTTCAGATTTCCCACTATGCCGAGGTCAGCTTCGACGGTATGCAGGCGCTGATTGATTCGGTTGGCGGTATCGACATTAACGCAACCGATGATGTTGACGACCCCGAGCACCTGGATATTAAGATTACCGCTGGCCAGCAGCATATGGACGGTGCCACCGCCCTTACCTATGCCCGCTGCCGCTACACCTATGCCGACGGCGATTACACGCGCATGCGCCACCAGCGTCAGGTGCTTGGCGCCCTTGCCAACCAGATTCTCAATAACTTCGATGCCACGAAGATCTTTGGCCTGGTTAATTCGCTGTCCGATATGCTCGTAACCGATATGAGCGTTCAGGATATCGTGGCTACGGTCAACGCCATGCGCGGTATGGATGTCGACGGTATCTACTCGGCCAACCTGCCTTCGTACGCCGACGACAGCACCATGATCGACGGTGTGAGCTACGTCTTTGTCTACGAGGACGAGCTCAAGGAAATGATGGAGCGCGTCGATGCTGGCAAGGATCCCAAGGGTCCCAACACCATGGGTCTTTCCGACGGTTCCAGCTCTACGATCGGCGACCTGAACAACAACACGTCTGACGACTACGCAAACGGTACCGCAACCTCATCGGTCAGCTCTGACGATTCCGATGACTCAAGCGATTCGAGCGATTCGGACTACTACGAAGAGCCCACCGGCGACGGCAACGGCTACGAAGCTAACTACTAGGGTTACGCGGGCTTACCAGCCCGCGTAACCAGTTGACGCTGCAAACCCGCCAGAGCGGCAATCTGCCTTTCAACTTCGGCGGCATGATCAAAAAAGTTACGGCGTTTTACCAAACGCCGTAACGGCTCGACGCTGCGCGCCGCCCAAGGCGGCAATTTGTCATTCAAAAGGCAGGGCATGACCAGAAGGTCAATGCCCTGCCTTTTTCATGCGAACTTGTTCGCCTTGGACGTCGCTCGCTGACATTGGCTCAACCTGCGGTGCTGACTACTCCCCTTGCACCAAAAACCGCCCCGTTCTCGGTTTTGAGGACGGGGCGGTTTTGCTTACCTAGATTGTTCGAGTTCCTTATGCAAAGCGGGCGACGAGCTCCTGGAGCACGTCGGTCATCTTGACGAGCGAACTGACCGGGACGAACTCGTTGACGCCGTGGTAGCAGTAGCCGCCCGTCGAGAGGTTGGGGCAGGGCAGACCGCGGAACGACAGCTGGGCGCCGTCGGTGCCGCCACGAATCGGCAGCACTTGGGGCTCAACGCCGCAGGCAAGGTAGGCTTCCTTGGCAACATCAATAAGCTCGGGATAGTCACGAACGATCTCGGCCATATTTCGATACTGCTGCTTAATCTCGACCGTCACGCGCTCCTCACCCAGACGCTGGTTGAGCATCGAGCCGGCGGCATCAATAAGGTCGAGTTTCTGCTGGAACTTGGCGGCGTCATGGTCGCGGACGATATAGCGCGCTGTGGCGTGATCGACGGTCGCAGATACACCCTCAAGGTGATAAAAGCCCTCGTAGCCTTCCGTATACTCCGGGCGCTGCACGTAGGGGAGCAACGCGTTGAAGTCGCAGAACAGATTGCCTGCGTTGACCATACGGCCCTTGGCGTCGCCCGGGTGGATGGACTGGCCCTCAAAGCGGACGGTCACCTCGGCGGCGTTAAAGCACTCCCACTCCAGCTCGCCGATGGGGCCGCCGTCGGCCGTGTAGGCGTACTTGCAGCCAAAGGTATCGATATCCAACAGCTCGGCTCCGTGGCCGATCTCCTCGTCAGGGCAGAAGCAAATGCCGAGTGCGGGATGGGGCAGAGAAGGGTCCTGAGCGATACGCGCGACAAGCGACATGATCTCGGCGACGCCTGCCTTGTCGTCTGCGCCCAGCAGCGTGGTGCCATCGCTGCAGACCAAGTCCTCACCCGCGAGGTCGTTCAGGGCGGGAAGCTTGGCGGTACTCATGGCAACGGGCTTACCGTCAACCGTGCCACAGACCAGGTCGCCGCCTTCGTAGTGTACGATGTGCGGCTTCACGCCGGCACCCGGTGCAACTTCGGTGGTGTCGAGATGGGCGATCAGGCCCAGGGCGGGCTTGTCTTCAGCGCCCGCACTTGCGGGGATATGCGCGCAGACATAGGCGTGCTCGGTCACGTGGGCATCTTCCGCACCAAGCTCGCGCAGCTCTTCAGCCAGCACGTTGGCAAGGTCAAACTGAACGGCGCTCGAGGGTACCTGGTCGCAGTTTGCATCCTCGGACTGCGTGTTGATCTGGACGTAGCGCAAAAAGCGCTCGAGGACATCGGGGTTCGTGGTGGTGTTTTCCATAAAGACCGCTCCAATCTTGGTCGTCGTGTGCAACAAGAACTCTAGCACGGTATGCCACGGCATACCGCGACGCTTGGATGGGGTAGAATCAGCCATTGAATGCAGAAGGGACGGAAGATCATGGATACGACAATTAGCTCGCGCGAACTACATCTGACGGTGGCGAACGAAGACTACTTGGAGTGCATGGTTCGCATTGAAAGCGAAGAGGGGGAAACCAACGGCGTGCGATCGGTCGACATCGCGCAGCGCCTTGGCGTCTCCAAGGCATCGGTCAATAAAGCGGTTTCGGCGCTCAAGGCATCCGAACTTGTCGAGCAATCGCACTACGGCAAGGTAGTCCTGACCGATCGCGGCCGCGAGGTTGGTACGGCTATCTGGTACCGTCATCGCCTCATCCGCACGTTTTTGGTTCAGGAGCTCGGTGTCGAATTTGAGCGAGCCGATTCCGAGGCCTGCATGATGGAGCATGCGCTATCCGAGGACACGATGAGCCGCTGGCTCGCCTATCTCGAAAAGCAGGGAATCAGCGTCGAGGAATAGCGGGATATATATGGATACGAGTTATTACAACCGCTTTGGTGCCGAGGAACTTACGCGCCGCTTGTCGAGCGAGACCTTGTTGGCGCAGGGTCCCATGGGCAGTGTCTTGTTGAGTGAGTACGATGCCGCCGACATTCCACCGGCGTTTTGGAATCTGGCAGAGCCGCAGACCGTTTCTCGTATCCATCGCTTGTATGTCGCCGCCGGCGCGCAGGTGCTCATTACCAACACCTTTCAGGCATCAAGCTATGCCCTCAAGCACGACCAGATTGCGCCGTCCGTGGCGGAGGTCAATCGCGGGGCCGTCGACGATGCCCGCCAGGCGCACCCTCAGCTGCTGCTGGGCTCGATGGGCCCGATCGGTATTGAGTGGTTTGCCGAGGACTCTGCCGAGTATCGTGAAATCCGAGGCATTGCGCGCGAACAGGCGCACGCCTTGCTCAATGCCGGCGTTGACGGTCTGCTGATCGAGACGGTGACGTCTATCCGTAATTTGCAGCCCATGCTTGCCGGCGCTCGAGATGCCGCCGACGGCATGCCTGTTCTGGTGAGTTTTGTCGTTGACGATAAAGGCGACCTGTTGGGCGATGGCCTCAACATCGAGGCAGCCGTTTTGTACGCCGAAAAACACGGCGCAAACTCGGTTGGTGTTAATTGCTGTTCGCTTGCGGCCGCGAACGCGGCGGTGCCCAGGATGGTTGCATCGGCGACTACTCCCGTCACGGTGCGTCCCAATGTGGGCGATCCGGTCCAGACTCAGGATGGCCCCGTATGGCACGAGAACCCCGAAGCTTTCGCGCGCGCATGCATCGAATGGAGGCATGCCGGTGCCGCAATGGTGGGCAGTTGCTGTGGAACCACGGCAATCACTACGGCAGCGATGGCCGAGGCGCTCGATATATAAAGGGCAAAACCGCTCCATACGGGGCGGTTTTTTTATTGCCTGCATGTCCTCGGCAGCATTTGCCCAAATGGTGAATGCTGGTGCCGGCAGGTTGCCGAGTGCATGTTGCGGGTATACCCCATGCGTACCATGATCCAAACGCTGTGAGGTGTCTGCGCGTGTGCGCGATAATTCATTTTGGAACTGACGGTTGGCGCGCTCGCGTCGATGAGGACTTCACTGCCGATAACGTTGCCCGTATCGCCGATGCCGTCGGCGAGTTGTGGCAAAAGACCAATCCGGGCAAAACGGTATATATAGGGTTCGACACCCGGCCCCTGGCGAGCGAGTTCGCTGAGCTTGCGGCGGGCGTGCTAGCAGCGCACGGGCTGGACGCCGTGCTCGCTTCGCGACCTGTTCCGACCCCTGCCCTTACGTGGGCGGCGGCTTATGACGGTGAGGCGTGCGGCGCGCTCATGGTGACGGGGTCCCATCATCCGCAGGGTTATCTGTGCCTCAAGATTCGCATGGGTGACGGCTCGACCGCCAACCAGGATGTCATCGAAGAGCTCGAAGAGACCGTGGCTCCCGAGCCAATGGGGATCGAGGGGCAATATCGCACCGCGGATATCATTCCTGACTATATGCAGGCGGTGGCATCGTTTGTCGATGCCGAAGCCATCCGCGCCGCGCACCTGCGCGTGGTTGTCGATCCCATGGGCGGCGCAGCCCAGGGCTATCTAGCCGATTTGCTGCGCGAGCTTGACGTTGAGGTGCACGAGATTCACGCCGGGCAGGCGTCTGACCAAGAAGATATCTGCCCCGACCCCGTTGAGCCTTGGGTGGACGCTTGCGAGCGCACGGTTATCGAGGACGGAGCTTGCGCTGGCCTGGTGACCGACGGCGACGCCGACCGTATCGGCGCGGTTGACGAGCGCGGCAGATATATACATCCGCATCAGATCATGGCGCTCGTTTTGGGCGACTTGGTTCAATTTCGTAATTTGGAGGGGCGCGTCGTCGTCAATCTTTCATGCTCGACGCTCGTGCGTCGCATTGCCGAGGCGCTTGGCTGCCGCGTGACCGTCAAACCAGTCGGTTTCAAATATATAGCGGTGGAGATGAAGAAGGGCGGCGTCCTCATAGGCGGCGAAGAAGCCGGTGGTATCGGCATCGCCGCGCATATGCCCGAGCGCGATGGAATCCTCGCCTGTCTGATTCTGTGTGAGCTTATGGCAAAGACGGACGCGCCTTTGGGCGTTCTGGTCGACCAACTCGAGGACAGTTTTGGTAAGACGAGTTACGGTCGACGCGATTTACGCCTTGAGGCCGAAGATGCCGAAACGTTACGAACCCTGCTGCCGGGCGTAAACCCCAAGTCGATTTGTGGCAAGGTGCCGCAAAACGTTAGTCATATGGATGGCTTGCGTTTGGCATTCGAGGATGACACGTGGCTGCTGGTCCGTCCTAGTGGGACCGAACCAGTGGTGCGCGTCTACGCCGAGGGGTTCTCGGTGGAAGAACGCGATGAGTTGCTCGATGCTGGCTGTGCTTTAGCTAGGGGGACGTATCCGCTTTAACCATGAGACTGCCTTATATAAAGAGATGCTCGGCGAGCGGTAGTTAACGGCTGGCAAACGTTAGTCGAATCCCAGGATGTGTAGGAAATGTGTACGCCCAGATTCCCGCCCACGGCGCCCCTCCGGTCTGGCAATATATCTCCTTGCCGCGCGGCCCGGTCGGACCGGATCAGCCGCAAAGCGTGCACCTTGAGAACCGGATACTGCGAGGATGGACACACAAGCTGTGTCGCATCCGGGCAGACATCGAACCATTTGAAATGGTCTAACTTGGATTTGTTTTTCGCAAGGCCGCCGAGAGG